>JADGQE010000225.1 GCA_017882055.1 Thermoflexales bacterium | reverse complement strand
GGTGTCGATGTGCTCATCGCCCACAACGTTTGCTCGCTCAACAAGAATCTCGCGCTCACGGCTGCGATTCAGCGGCTCAGCCACGACCCGCAGGCACCGCGTGTGATCCTTTGGCATCACGATCTAGCCTGGACCACGCCGCGTTATCGCGCCGAACTACACGACGGTTATCCGTGGAACTTGCTGCGAACCGATTGGGGTGCGCGGCACGTCGTCGTGTCTGATCTGCGCCGTCTTGAATTGGCGGAGTTACTCGGCATTTCACCCGCTTCGATCAAGGTGATACCTAACGGCCTCGATCGCGCCACGTTCTTCAAACTCAGCGCCGCCACTTTGACACTGTTGAATCAGATCGATCTGTCGGAGGCCGATCCGATTCTGTTATTACCCGTGCGACTGACTCCGCGCAAAAATATCGAACTGGCCTTACAGGTGTTAGCCGCATTACGGCGCACGCTGCCACACGCCACGCTGATCGTGACCGGACCGCTCGGCCCGCACAGCGCCGCCAATGCCGACTACTTCGCGCGATTGAAGAGTCTGCGAGCCGAACTCGGCTTATCGGCAGCCGCTCACTTTTTCGCAGAACTCAACGACACTTTTCTGCCGGATGAAATCATCGCCGATTTTTATCGCCTGGCCGATGCGCTGATCCTGCCCAGCCGCGAAGAAGGTTTTGGTATTCCCTTGATCGAGGCAGCCTTTAGCCGCTTACCCGTGTTTTGTTCCGATATTTCGCCGCTGCGCGATCTGGGCCAGGATGATGTGACCTACTTCACGCTTGACGAGGCACCCGAATCGATCGCAGCCAGGATTGCCGCACGCTTGAAGCTCGATCCGGCTTATCGATACGCCGTACGCGCCCGTCAAAAGTTTACGTGGGAACGCATCTACGCCGATCACATTGCACCCCTGCTGGAAGAATAGGAGCGACACTATGCAAAAGCGCGGCTTCGCCTCAGTCCGCACGGCTTTAGTCCCCATCGTCTTCGGCTGCGATCACACAACCGTACTGAACGCCGCCCAGGCGCTGGCCTCAGAAGTCATTCTTGTCGGTATCGTCAATATACCGCCCACTGAACCGCTCAGCACCGGCGCATCGAAGGCCCGCGAGATTCGCCGCCAACTGCGCGAATTGAGCGCCGGCCCGCAGCTCCGTTACAAGGCACTCGTGCACGTCTCGCGCACACCGTGGAAAGATCTGCAAAGCGCGATCGCGGCCGATGCGCCGGATTTGCTGCTATTGGAATGGCCCTGCCATCTTGAGGCCTTAGGCGTTTCCGCAGCGGATGTGCTGACCCATCCACCCTGTGACGTTGCCTTAGTCCGTGGTCCGTTTCCGGAGACCATCCAGAGCGTGCTCGTTCCCATGCGCGGCGGTCCCCATGCTGAACTTTCGTTGCGCGTGGGCTTGAGCCTGCATCCATCCCAGATCACGGCCCTACACCTGACGCAAAAAGGTCCAACGTCCGATGCGCCCTTCCGCGGCCTCGAACGAATCTTGAGCCGCTTGCCCGAAGTGCATACCCTATCGACGCGCACGACCGATCCGGCCAGGACGATCTTGAGGCATGCGCCGAAATTCGATCTGATTGTGATGGGCGCGACGGCGCAACCGATGCGCAGCAAAATCTCGCTGGGGGCGGTGGCCGATCGGATCTTGCAGGAATCACCCGGCGCGGTAATCGCGGTCAAGACGCATCGGCCCATGCCCGTCGTGCCGCACGACGAAACCATCGGCACGCAGGCGATCTCGATTCTGGTCGATAAGTGGTTCGCCGAAAACACCTTTCACGCGGGCGAATTTGAAGACTTGTGGCAGCTGGTCGCACTCAAAGAAGCGCAGAACCTCACCATCAGCCTGGCGCTGCCCGCCTTGAACGAGGAAGAAACGGTCGGGCGCGTGATTAAGACGTTGAAGCGTGCGCTGCTCGAGAAGGTTCCGCTGCTGGATGAGATCGTTCTGATCGATTCCAATTCGATCGATCACACCCGCGAGATCGCCACGCGGCACAATATCCCGATCCATATTCATCAGGAACTACTGCCTGATCTGGGCGCGCGGCGCGGCAAGGGCGAAGCGTTGTGGAAGAGCCTGCTGGTCACGCGCGGTGACATTGTCGTGTGGATTGATACCGACATCGTCAACATTCATCCGCGCTTTGTGTATGGCGTGCTCGGCCCGCTGCTGGCGAATTCGCATATTCAATTTGTCAAAGGCTTCTATCGCCGTCCGCTGAAAGTGGGCGAAAAGATTCAAGCCGGCGGCGGCGGGCGGGTGACCGAACTCACCGCACGGCCCCTGCTGAATTTGTTTTACCCCGAACTATCGGGCGTGGTGCAGCCCCTATCCGGCGAATACGCCGGCCGCCGATCGGCCCTGGAACAGCTGCCGTTCTTTTCAGGCTATGGGGTTGAAACCGGCCTGTTGATCGACATCTTTGAAAAGTACGGCCTTGAGGCGATTGCGCAAACCGACCTGCTCGAGCGTATCCATCATAATCAATCCCTTCAAGCTCTGAGCAAAATGTCGTTTGCGATCTTGCAGGTCGTGATCCGCAGACTCGAACGACGCTACGGTCGGGCCATTCTCGAAGACGTGAACCGATCGATGAAACTCATTCGTTACGAAGACGGCAATTATTTCCTCGACGTCGAGGAGATTGCCGAACGCGATCGCCCGCCCATGATCGAAATACCGGAGTATCGGGTGAGGCGAGTGCAGTGAATCGGATTCACGATCAGCTGATCGCGCTGTACGGCGAAACGATCGGGACGACCACGCATGAGCGGTTAAAGTCATCACTCGATCGGCATACCACGGCGAAGGGCGACACAGCCACTCGGCTTCGGCGGGGCGAGGTGACTGAGCGCGACGCGCTGCTGATCACCTACGCCGATCAAGTGCGCGAATCGAACACGCTGCCGCTACGGACGCTGGCCGACTTTTGTAATCGACATTTAAGCGGCGTCGTCAGCGGCATTCACCTGCTGCCCTTTTATCCCTCGTCGTCCGATGATGGCTTCTCCGTCGTCGACTACCGGCAAGTGGATCCAGCGCTGGGCGACTGGACCGATGTCGCTCGCGTCGGGCGCAACTTCCGTTTGATGTTCGATGGCGTCATCAACCACGTGTCGGCCAGAAGTGCCTGGTTTCAAGCGTTTCTGCGTGACGATCCAATCTATCGTGACTACTTCATCGTCGTTGACGGTGATCCAGATTTGTCACAGGTCGTTCGCCCGCGGGCGCTGCCAGTGTTGACGTCGGTGGTCACACCCTCCGGCGAAAAGAAAGTGTGGACGACTTTCAGCCCGGATCAAATCGACCTGAATTACCACAACCCGGATGTCGTGCTGGACATCATCGACACGCTGCTGCTCTACATTGAACGCGGTGCAGAATTCATCCGGCTAGATGCCATCGCTTACCTGTGGAAAGAGATCGGCACAACCTGTATTCATCTGCCACAGACCCATCGTGTCATTCAATTACTGCGTGCCGTGCTTGACGAAGTTGCGCCGCAGGTGCTCCTCATCACAGAGACCAACGTTCCGCATCAAGATAACGTCGCCTACTTCGGCGATGGTGAAAACGAAGCGCAGCTCGTCTACAACTTCGCGCTGCCGCCGCTCATACTGCACACCTTCCACACCGGCGATGCACGCATTCTAGCGAAATGGGCCGCCAATTTGTCGCTGCCGTCGAAAAGTGTGACCTTCTTCAATTTTCTGGCTTCGCACGACGGCATTGGGCTCAATCCGGCGCGCAGCATCTTGAGTGACGACGACATCGATGCGCTGGTCGTCCGCGCGCTGGCTCACGGCGGCCTCGTTTCGTACAAACACAATCCCGACGGCACGCGCAGCCCCTACGAACTCAACATCAACTATTTTGACGCGCTGTCTGATCCCCAAGTGCAGGAGCCGCTTGCCCTACAAATCGATCGGTTCGTCGCTGCGCACGCCAGCATGCTGTCGCTGATCGGCGTGCCGGGACTCTACTTTCACAGCCTGTTCGGCTCGCGCGGCTGGCTCGAAGGCGTGCCGCTCACGGGCCACAATCGCAGCATCAATCGTCAGAAGATCGAGCGGGCTACATTGGAGCAAGAGTTGAATGATCCGACTTCCCGACAGCAGCGCGTCTTCGCTCGTCTCAAGCAACTGCTGCAAGCGCGCGCGTCTTCCACTGCCTTTCATCCCCACGGCGCACAACGCGTGTTACAATGTCAGGGCAGCGTCTTTGGCGTGCTACGTATTTCGCCCGCAGGCGACCAGCAAGTGTTATGCTTGCACAATGTTTCAGCGCGTACACAAACTTTGCAACTAGATCGCGAATGGCAAACGGCGACCGACCTGCTTGCGACCCGGATAGATACAAGCGATGCGCGCAGCCCGGTGACACTTGCGCCCTATCAAGCAGTGTGGCTAACCAGAAATGACTCAAACCAATAACTCCGCCTTACCTCTCAAGAGCCGCCGGATCGGCTTTGTCGCGACACGCCTGGCCGGCACAGATGGCGTGTCGCTTGAAACGGCAAAATGGGTCACGGTGCTGGAACGTCTGGGCCATACCTGTTACTACTTTGCCGGTCAATCCGACTGGCCGGCCGGGCGCAGCCGGATCGTGCCCGAAGCGTTCTTCGGCCATCATTCGGTTGACGAGATGCCGATCGTCGTCAACCGCTATTCCACGTTTGAAGTGGACACAAGCCCAGAGGTTTCCGGGTGATCGAGTTCGACAGCTATATCACGGACGTCACCGTGCAGCTGGCGCGGCGCGTGCTGGACAACCCGCGTCTGGCTGAAGAGATGGCAGAACAAAACTATCAGCTGGCCAAACAATATTGGCTCTTTGGGATTTGCCGTGATCGCCGCAGACGTAGGGGCAAACCCTGGCGGTCGCCCGCCGGACAGGTGCACGCCTGGCGGCCCACCCACTCCACGATGCGGAGTGGGACATGGGCAGACCTGTCCCTACATCACGGCGATTCCCAATGAACCACAATATTATTCGTATGCCGTGTTGCAGCGACGGCTGCAAACCTTGATCACGGATTGCTTTGGGGAAGACAGCGTCTATGTCAGAACTTGATTCCGCGTATCTTGAGCTGCTCAAGAACCGCATCGATCTGTCGCAAATCCCATTTAGCGAGCGCGGCTCGCGGCTGCTGATCTTTCACAGCGACCACTCTTTCTCAGTGCGGTTAGCCGAACGCTGGTTCAAGATCGATCAGAAGTTGAGCAGTTATCGGGAGCGCCCGCCGATCGTGGATGAGTGGCAATTCACCGACGAGCATGGCACGCCGCTCGAGCTGGATATCACGTCCTATCCACATCGCCTGGATTGCCAGACTGCACGCGGCGCCTTCTCGATCGCTTTTGTTGATGGCGAAACTCTGCTGGTCACCCTGCCAGCCGGCGAATGCGGCGTGACGTTTCTGGCGCATCTCGATCAAGCTCAATCCGATCGGCGCGGCGGGATTCTGCGTTTGACCGGCGATATCCGCCGCAACATCGCTTACACGACCAACGCTCACCTCCTCAGCAACGAAGTCGAGCCGGTCGGGGGCGAGGCACATCGCATTCGGTTGATCATCCAATCGGATGGGCAGAATGCGCTGTTGATCAACATTACGCCGCGCCTCGGTTTCAATCGTTACATCCCCGATGCTGACGAAGCCATCGCACAGGCGGGGCAGCGCTGGCATGATTGGTTTGCCGCCGCGCCGCCGGTCGCCGACGAATATCGCGCTCAATATTATTACGCGTGGTGGGTGATGCGCGCCGGCCTCATTTCGACGCGGTTCTACACCACGCGCGAGGCGATGACACCCTCCAAAATTCATTACGTCGGCGTGTGGCAGTGGGATGCTTACTTTCACGCACTGGCCTATCGCCACATCGACATGAAACTGGCGCAAGATCAACTGCGCATTGTGCTCGATCATCAGCGCCGGGATGGCATGATCCCGGACGCCGTGCATGACGAAGGAACCGTAACCCAACTCACCTTCCCCGTCGCGGCCGACGTGACCAAACCGCCGCTCGATGCCTGGGCAGCGTGGAAACTCTACGAGATCGATCACGATCGCGAGTTCCTCGACGAGATTTACGAACCGATCGTGCGCTGGAACGAGTGGTGGTTCAAGACCAACGACCTCGACGGCAACGGGCTGTGCGAATATCAACATCCGTTTTCATCTGGCCTCGACGACAGCCCGTTATGGGATGAGGGTATGCCCGTCGAGTCACCGGATCTCAACACGTATCTATGCCTGCAAGAAGAAGCCCTGTCAAAAATCGCGCACGTCCTCGGTCTCGCAGATGATGCCCAACTCTGGGCGCGCCGCGCCGACGCCATGGCTGCCCGCATGACGCGCCACATGTGGGACGAGGCGACCGGCCTGTACTGGGCGACAAAAAACGGCGTGCGCATCAATGTACGCACGCCGTTTAATCTGTTTCCAATGATCACCGGACGCTTGCCCCATGCGATCGTGCAGCGCCTGATCATGCATCTGACTGACGAACAAGAATTTTGGCCGCGTTACCCCGTGCCTACCGTCGCGCTGAATGATCCCAGGTTCAATCCACTTCAGATGTGGCGCGGCCCGACCTGGGTCAACGTCAACTACCTTTTGATCGAAGGCCTGCAGCGCAATGGTTATACCGATCTGGCGCGCGAACTGCGCCGCCGCACGCTAGACATGCTGCAACGACACAACGACCTTTACGAATACTATCATCCCCTAACCGGCGAAGTGCCGCCGAAGGCCGC
>JADGQE010000224.1 GCA_017882055.1 Thermoflexales bacterium | reverse complement strand
GATTGCTCACTGAGATTATTACGTGTAAGCCGTCAAGCCCAAATAGAGTTCAACGAGCCTTTGCAGCGTCTTCCCGATGCTCCGCCGAATCTGATCATCACCGGCAATATATTCAACGAGATCGCGCATTGGCAATCGGCTGCTGGCCAGCGCGTGTATTTGCGCCAAATCGTGCGCGGCGTTTACCGCCGTATCGTCAATGACAGCCGGCGTCCGACTATGCTTGGCGCGCTCCTCGCCTTGTTGCTGGCGATGATGTCAAGCTATTTGGTCATCTACCTAGCCATCTTCCCAGATTTTGTTGACATGGTGCAGCATAGCATGTTGCTTCTGGTTGTCGGTCTGGCTGCGCTCATTGGCTATACAACGATCTGGTTACGCTTTGGAGCAGGCGCGCTCTATCGCATCCGGCATGAATCGTACTAGGGAAAGCGCTGTTGGGCATGCTCTACTTCGCGCGGTCGATTTTGTTTGCAGTGAGGTGTCGTGAAAAGTCAACCGTAGCCAGGCGAATCAGAGCCATTGGAGAGATCCGCGATCGATTAACGTTTATTGAGGGGGATGGTCTGGCAACGTTGCGACAGCACTCCGACCGGGTCGATAGGGTTTTCTTCATCGATCCGCCTTATACCGCCTCGGCGAAGCGCGCCGGATCGCGTTTGTACACCTACCACCAGATCGATCATGAGGACCTTTTCAGAACATCCAGCGAACTGATGGGCGATGTTCTGATGACCTATGACGACGCTGATGAAGTTCGAGCATTGGCCGCTCGCTACAATTTGGTCACGCGTCTGGTGGCTATGAATAACACCCATCACGCAACCATGACGGAGCTGCTCATTGGGCACGACTTAAGTTGGCTGATAGTTTAGGTGCGACTTGCCAGATTGAAAATAGGTTCCGACAAGCTGGCTAAGCGGCATCACTTTACGGTCCGTAAAACAGTCACATCCGTGACCACTTCTACCGGGTAAACACACTGCACACGGCTCCCCAATTCGATGAGCCGTGTGAACGCAACTTAAAACAAGCGTACTCACTGTTCGGGTCCGTGAGGTCGGAGGTTCAAATCCTCTCGCCCCGACACAGGCCTCATGGCTAGGTTTTTCGCCTAGCCATGAGGCCAGAATTTAAAAAAGGAGCGAGTCGCAGACCTCACGGTTCAACTTCTCTCGGCGACAAAAAACGGCAAGTTCGCGCAAGCGGAAGCAAAGTGCGGACTTATCGGAACCACACCATCGAGAGGAGACCACATGGCTCGTTCACTCACCGTTTCACAAGCCTTTCAAGGTATGATCCTTGAGAAGCGCGCTGCTGGACTTAGCATCCACACCATCTCAGATTATCAGAATACGCTCAAGAAAGTGCTGCTCTACTTCCCCAACGATCCGCCACTCGCGTCTGTCACTCGCGAGCGGCTGGTGAAGTTTTTTGCCTGGCTCTCTGACGATTACATTGCCAAACCTGACGGGGCGGCGCCACGCGGCCAGTTCAAGCTCGGCGCTAAGTCACGCCTGAACATTCACACGAATCTGTCGGCGTTGTGGACATGGGCTGTTGCGTCTGGGTACGTTGAGAAGAACATCGTACGCACCATTCCGGCTCCAAATGTCGAGGAAACCGACATCGATCCACTCACCAGCGAGGAAATTACAGCCTTGGTCAAAGCCTGCGACACGGCACGCACCTATCAATTACGCCAGGCCAAGAGCATAACCCGTATTCGTTCAACAGCCGCTCGCGATCGCATGATCATCATTGTACTTTATGACACTGGTCTGCGTGCGCAGGAACTCTGCGACCTCATCATCGACGATTTGAATTTTAGTCAAAATAAAATCAAAGTACGACACGGCAAGGGCAATAAGCCGCGCACGGTGCGTTTCGGCAAGCGCGCGGCCAAAGCGATCTGGGAATACCTCAAAGACCGAATCGATACGGCTGATCCGAAAGAGCCGTTGCTACGAGTCGATGAGGGCCAGGAGCCGCGTCCAATGAGTCGTCACATCTTGCGTCGACTAGTTAAGCGCATCGGCGATCGCGCCGGCGTGAAGAATGTGCACCCGCACCGTTTGCGCCATTCATTTGCCACAGAATATCTGCGCAATAACGGCAAGATGCTAGCGCTTCAAGAATTACTGGGGCACTCCGATTTGGAGATGGTACGCCGCTATGCCAAATTCGTTGAGGCGGACATTGCGCTTGATCACGCTGAGGCCAGCCCAGCGGACAAACTACGCCTTTAGTTATCTTCGCCACGCTGTGCCTGGTGGGCCACCTCACCAAAAGGAGCAGAACTGGAGCAACGTCAGTGCGGGTGTCTGGGAGGATCGCACTGGGACTCAGCCAAATCAGCGTGACGCGGAGTGATGCGCCGTAAAACGACGACGCGGCCAGTAAGATAGCAGATCAGGTGAGTGATCGCACATTTCGTGCGATCACTTTCATTCTCGGTAGTATCAAAAGATGCTATACTACTGCTCGATGATAAAATCCCCCCGCGCTGTTTGAGCAGCCGGGCTGGATGACCAACGCGTGCGAACCGCGTCAGTGAGGATACGCAGAGCGTATCACTTTTCAAGCCGTTCGTGTCATAGTGATCGCGGGCGGTTCGTTTGTTGCCTGCCGGAAATCAAACTGTGACCTCCACCCTTGATCTCTCTGCACTTGAATCTCATCTTTGGGAAGCCGCCAACATCCTGCGTGGGCCGGTCGATGCTGCCGACTTCAAGACATATATCTTCCCACTACTTTTCTTTAAGCGCATTTCGGATGTCTATGATGAAGAAGTAGCGCAGGCGCTGGAAGAGTCAAGTGGCGATGAAGACTACGCGCTCTTCCCCGAAAACCACCGCTTCCAAATTCCCAAGGGCTGCCACTGGCAGGATGTCCGCGCCCGAACCACGAATGTCGGGCAAGCGCTGCAACGGGCCTTGCGCGAGATCGAGAAGGCTAATCCGCGCACACTGTACAGCATCTTCGGCGACGCGGCATGGAGCAACAAAGAGCGCTTATCCGACGAGTTGCTTTGTGATCTACTGGAGCACTTCTCACAACTCTCGCTGACCAATGAGGATGTCGAGTCTGACGTGCTGGGCCAAGCTTACGAGTATCTGATCAAGAAATTCGCCGATGTCACCAACAAGAAGGCCGGCGAGTTCTACACACCCCGCAGCATTGTCCGGCTGATGATCAATATCCTCGATCCACGTGAGGGTGACACGATTTATGATCCAGCCTGTGGGACAGGCGGCATGTTGTTGGAAGCCGTGCATCATGTGAATGGTAGCGGTGGCAACGTGAAGACGTTGTGGGGAAAGCTGTACGGACAGGAAAAGAATCTAACGACCTCGGCGATTGCGCGGATCAATCTATTCCTGCACGGCGTCGAAGATTTCCACATCGAACGCAGCGACACGCTGCGGCAGCCCGCCTTCTTTGAAGTTGATCATCTTGCCACGTTCGATTGCGTGATTGCTAATCCACCGTTCTCGCTGGAACGGTGGGGCGAAGATTTATGGATCAATGATCCCTACGGCCGCAACTTCGCCGGACTGCCGCCGCGCACCAGCGGCGACTACGCCTGGGTGCAGCACATGATCAAGTCCATGGCAGCAAAGACCGGCCGAATGGCCGTGGTGCTGCCGCACGGCGCGTTGTTCCGCATGGGCGTCGAGGGCAAGATTCGCCAGAAGATTGTCGAGACGGATGCGCTGGAAGCAGTGATTGGGCTTGGTCCCAACCTGTTCTACGGCACGGGCCTGGCCGCGTGTATTCTGGTGTTTCGGGCGCGCAAAAAGCCGAGCCGCAAGAAGCAAGTTCTCATCATCGACGCTTCGCGTCTTTTCAAGAAGGGTCGCAATCAAAACACGTTGGAGCCGGAACAGGTCGAGCAGATCTTCCAATGGTATCGCGGCTACGCTAATGTACCTGGCGCAGCGCACGTCGTGCCACTGGACGAGATCGCTCGCAACGATTGGAACCTGAACATTCCGCGCTACGTGGAGCCGATAGCTGCCGAAGAAACGATTGGCGTGAATGAGGCACTGGCAAATCTCAAGCAGTCGCTAGACGAAGTCTATGCCGCCGAAGAACGATTAACGAAGTTGTTGAGCGAGGCCGGATTGCTATGATTTCCCAACAACAACTCGAATCCTATCTGTGGGGCGCGGCGACGCTGCTGCGCGGCGTGATCGACGCCGGTGACTATAAGCAGTTCATCTTCCCGCTGCTGTTCTTTAAGCGCATCTGCGATGTGTACGACGAAGAATATCAGCAGGCGCTCGACGAGTCCGGCGGCGATGTCGATTACGCGACCTTCGCCGAGAATCATCGCTTCCAAATACCGAAAGGCGCGCATTGGCGGGACGTGCGCGCCAAGTCGACGAACGTCGGACAGACGCTGCAAAAGGTGATGCGCGAGATCGAGCGGGCAAACCCCGATCAACTGTATGGCATCTTCGGCGATGCGCAATGGACGAACAAGGATCGCCTATCTGATGCGACGCTGCGCGATCTGATCGAGCACTTCTCGTCGCTGACATTGTCTGTGGCGAATGTGCCCGAAGATGAATTGGGGCAGGCCTACGAATACCTGATCAAGAAGTTCGCCGATGATAGCGGCCACACCGCCGCCGAGTTCTACACCAATCGCACGTTGGTGCATCTGATGACGCTGATGCTTGATCCGCAGCCCGGTGAATCCATCTACGATCCAACCTGCGGGTCGGGCGGCATGCTGTTGTCGTGTGTGACAGAACTCAAGCGGCAGGGTCAAGAATCACGCAACGTCAAACTGTACGGCCAAGAACGCAACCTGATGACGTCGTCGATCGCGCGGATGAATTTGTTTCTGCACGGCATTCAGGACTTCCGCATCGAGCGCGGCGATACGCTCGCCGATCCCAAGTTCATTGAAGGTGATCGCTTGCGCCGCTTCGATGTGGTGTTGGCGAATCCACCATATTCGATCAAGCAGTGGAATCGATCGGCATGGGAGTCTGATCCGCATGGCCGCAATCTGTACGGTGTGCCGCCGCAGGGCCGCGCTGATTACGCTTTCTTCCAGCACATCATCGCCAGTCTGAAGCCGAAGTCGGGCCGCTGTGCGATCCTGTTTCCACACGGCGTATTGTTCCGTGATGAAGAGCAGGCGATGCGGGCGAAGTTGATCGAGCACGACGTGGTGGAATGCGTGTTGGGTCTGGGGCCGAATCTGTTCTACAACTCACCGATGGAAGCGTGCATTGTCATCTGCCGCATGAGCAAGCCGAAAGAGCGCCGCCACAAAATTCTGTTCATTAACGCAGTGAACGAGGTGACGCGCGAACGGGCGCAGAGTTTTCTGGAGGAAGAGCACATCCAGAAGATTCAGAAAACGTATCAAGACTTTGCAAATGTGGATGGCTTTGCGCGTGTGGCAACTTTGGAGGAGATTCGTGCCAACAATGCGAACCTGAGTATTCCGCTGTACGTGCGGCCAGCGAGCAACGATGGCAACGGTAAAGCGAATGGCGAGGCCGAGAAGGAATTGAAGGCAGTGATTGCCGACTGGCAGCAGAGTTCGATAGTGCTGCGTGAATCGATGGATCAATTGTTTGCGATGCTAAAAGAGGCTGGCCTTGAGTACTAGCGGGCGAACTACATATCCAACTGAAACTGGAGCGCGGACAGGATTTCGGCTCGCAACGTCAGGTCGGTCAGTTCGCCCCAGTCGCGTTCCAGCCGGTTCTTATCGAGGGTGCGAATTTGGTAACACAGCGCGATCGAGTCTGCACTCAAGCCAGCAGTTCCGGCGGGCAGGAAGACTTCGTTGGGGTAGATCGTGCGGGCGTCCGATTTGCGCGAGGTCAAAGGAATGACGTTGAGCACGGGCAAGAGTTGGTTGATCTCTTCGCGGCTGATGACCAGCACCGGCCGGCGACCAGCTTGCTCCGAACCCTGGGTGGGATCAAGCGAGGCCAGAAAGACGTGCCACTGATAGTTCATGCGTGCGACTCCCACCAGTCCGCGTCGGTGCCGGCGAACGCCGACATCGTGTCGCGCAAGTCGGTGAGAAAGAGCGGATCGGTGGCAGCCTGCTTGATCTGCGCCAGTTTGGCGGCTGTGGCGGATTCCAGTTTTTGTTCCAGCACGTCTTTAACCAGCGCAAATTCCGAGAGCGGCAGGATAACACCGACGGGCTTGCCGTTGGCATCGGCGATGAATTGACGTTTGAGTGTGATGACGGTCATTTTACACCTCACAGAACCAGTCTCGAATATATTATACTATGTTTGCTGCCCGGCGCGTGAAGCATGATGAGTAACCTATCGCTTCAATCTTGGCCCCTCACCCGTTTCGGCGATGTCGTCCGTAACGTCAACGACAACGTGCGCGATCCGCTGTCGAGCGACCTTGAGCGCTACGTCGGCCTCGATCATCTCGATCCCGAATCGCTGCACATCAAGCGTTGGGGTTTGATCGCTGATGGGACGACCTTCACGCGTAAGTTTGTGACGGGTCAAGTGTTGTTTGGCAAACGCCGCGCTTATCAGCGCAAAGTGGCCATGGCCGAGTTCGATGGCATTTGCTCTGGTGACATTCTGGTCTTCGAGCCGGCCAACGATCAACTCCTGCCTGAATTGCTGCCCTTCATCGTGCAGTCGGATGGCTTCTTTGAGCACGCCTTGGGTACGTCTGCCGGATCATTATCCCCGCGCACGAAGTGGCAGGATTTGGCCCGCTACAAATTCGCGTTGCCGCCGCTGGACGAACAGCGCCGCATCGCCGAAA
This sequence comes from Thermoflexales bacterium, assembly GCA_017882055.1. GTDB lineage: Bacteria > Chloroflexota > Anaerolineae > Fen-1058 > Fen-1058 > JADGQE01. Next base: position 5 of record JADGQE010000224.1, on the reverse strand, counting down.
TGTTG
>JADGQE010000223.1 GCA_017882055.1 Thermoflexales bacterium | reverse complement strand
TCTTAAATAAAACGCGGCGACTTGGTTAAGCCGCCGCGTTGTCACACCCCATCCATCATTTCTCTGGTCGTTTGCGCCTGGCTTCACCCAGACTGGCGGACAATCCAAGCAATCCGCCAATGGCCGCGCCGATGATCAACTCGAGCGGCGCAACCGGCTGGCGGGCAAAGGCCGCGAACATCGCGGCGACGATCAAGCCCGAGACCGCGCCAACGATGATGATCGCGGCTCGTTTCCGTCCAGTGATTCGGCCATATATTTCACTCATCATCAGCCTCGCTACGAGTATACCATGCTCTAGCGCGGTTCGTTGTCTCACCTCCAATAACTATCTTCTAGTACCAGTTGCACTTCACTTTTCAAACGTAGCGTGCTATACTAACCGCCACTAATCAAGGTGGCTCATTTCTGAATCGCCAATCGGACATTCATGACACCTGTATCCATCTCCGAAGAAAATCGCATCTGGATCGATCGCTTTCGGCGACTGGGCCTGGGCAGCTTCACGCCGATGCTGTTGGATGTGCTGCGCCCGATCGGGTTTCTCGGCAGCCAGGTGATGATCATGGCCGCCCCGTTGTTGACGACCTTTACCGATCCAGCGAAACTGGAGAGCCTGACTGCGCTGCTGGAAGATCCGGATCGTTTACGGCAGATCAGCCAGATCATGGCGCAGGAGACAGATCGATGAACGAACTCCCTGTCCTGATCGGATTGGCGGCGCTGTTGATTTTCGGTGTGGCACAGATCGTGCTGACCGGTTCGATCAGCGCCGGCCGACGCCCGCGCCTGCGATCGATCCCGGTGTTTAATGCGCTGCGCAGCCAATTGAGCCGCGCCATCGAATCGGGCCGGTCGCTGCATGTTTCAGTGGGCACGGGCAGTCTCAGTGGCGAAGACACAGCGACCACGTTGGCGGGCATGGCGATCGTTGAATATCTGGCTGACGAAGCTGCGGCCAGCGGCATCGCGCCGGTGATTACGACCGCTGATCCCACCACGCTGATCTTGGTTGAAGACACCCTGCGTCGCCCGCACGTTCGGCAGGGCGACTTGAGCGGTTACTCGCCGCTGTCGGCGCAGCTGCTCGCCCTCAATCCAACCCAATACTCTGTGGCTGCGATGGATTATCTGGCGCACAATCCGGTTTCGGCGAATGTGATGTCGGGCGTCTTCGGCCCGGAAGTAGCCTTAATCGATCACGAGGCCGACAAGCAAGCGCTGCCGCAGTTGCTGGGCGCGACTGATCCGCGGGCGCTGGCGGTGATGACGGCCACCAGCGACAACGTCTTGATCGGCGAAGAGGTCTTTGCCGCGAAAGCCTATTTGCAAGCCCGGCCAACGCATCTGGCCAGCCTGCGCGCTCAAGATATTCTGCGCTGGGCGATTGTCGCGGGAACCGTGGTGTGGTTCATCATCAATTTGGGGAAGTAGCTCAGAGTGGCGCATTGAGTTGAGTCGTTTGATTGTCCGTTGAGACAGGCGCAGGTTGATGCGCCGGAGGCACAGGCGTGCTGCGACGTTTATTCAATATCGTCCCAACCGTAATCACCAGCGTCGTCGGTGTGATCACTTTCACCACGTTTTTGGTTCCGAGCACGGTCGGCTGGCGCATGCCGCTGGTGCAGATTGCCGTCGTCATCGCCGGTGTGGCGGTGTTGATGGGTTTCATTCGTTTGATCTCCGTTCACGTCCAGCGCATCCGCGGACGCAAGGGAATTGTCTATAGTTTCATTCTGATCTTTTCGGCGGTAGTGACACTGGTAATCACGTTGCTGCCTGGCGATACGGCCAAAGCGGTTGTTTTCAACGACGTGATCGTACCGATGCAGTCGGCGCTGGGCGCGCTGTTGGCCGTCTTCTTAGCCCTGGCCGCGTTCCGCATGCTGCGGCGGCGGCGTACCTTTGGATCTTTTTGTTTCCTGCTATCGGCTCTGGTGGTATTGATTACGCAGGTGCCAATCGATGTTCCTGCATTGAAGACTGTGCGCCAATTCGTTGATGCGTTCACAACCGGCGGGATGCGCGGCCTGTTACTGGGCGTGGCGATCGGTATCGTGGCCACAGCCTTCCGGGTATTGCTATTCATCGATCGACCGCAGAGCGAATAAATCTCGGCGTTGAGAATCTATGGTCTACTGTTCTAGTTGCGGCACAGCCAATCGAGACGGTTCACGTTTCTGCAATGAGTGCAGCGCGAAACTGCCGTCGTCCACCGGCGTGCGCTGTTCCAAATGCGGCACAGCCAACCCACTGGCGAATGTTTTTTGCGACAAGTGCGGCACGCGGTTGGTGCCGGCGCTGGCTGAAGACGCGTCGATGCCTGAGCCTGAACCGCCCGTGGCGCCTATCAAGAAAGGTTTGTCATTACCGACTAAACCCGCGGCCACCGGATCGATGACACCGATCGAGCCATCGCCGGCGGCCTCTCAGCCTGAGCGTGCGCCGGATTGGCTTAGCCAGTTGCGCACGGCCTCAGCCAGCGCGTCGGATGAAGAAAACGAGGCCGCTGTTCCCTCGAATCAGTCGGACGGCACTCAATCCCCTGACTGGCTGGCGCGGCTTTCGAATTCGACCTCGGTGCCCGCTGCCGTGCCCGAAAAGCCTGCGACTCCAGTTGGCGATATGCCGGACTGGACGCGCGATACAGCCAGCGAAGATCAACCTGAGTGGCTTCAGCGGATAGCGGGTTATTCTTCAGCCGAAGGCAAAGATCAATCCCCCGCCGCGACATCGGCCGAGGACACTTTGATCGCGCCTCAGTCTCAGCCTGCCGCACCGGTTGATGAACTGCCTGATTGGCTCAGCAATCTAGGGGTTGTGGCGCCATCTCAACTCGATCGATCTGAACCCGAACCGGCTGCGCCCGCGGATGTGCCTGATTGGTTGAGCAATCTCGGCGTTGTCGCTTCAACTCCGACACCAGGCGCAACTCCGGCGCCTGCTGCAACTCCGAAAGATCAAACTGCTCAGCCGCGTGGCACGCGTGCGCCCTCAGTGTCCACACCTCCACAGGAAGCAGCTGAAGAGCCAGATTGGGCTGCGGCGACGTCCCTGCCTGGCGCGCAGTCCGCCGCGTCTGAAGATGTGCCGGCCTGGTTGCGTGATATGAGCGCGCCTCCCCTTACTGATGAAACCGCGACGCCCGAGCCAACTGAAGCACCCGATTGGTTGAAGAATCTGGGCCCGACTGCGGCTGTGGCCAGAGATGAACCAGATTGGCCGAGTGCCATAGACGTCCCTTCCGAAAGTCAGGCTGCGCAGCCTGCAGAAGCCGAAGTGCCTGATTGGTTGAAGAACCTTGGTGCGGCTGCTCCGCCGCCTGTGGCCGAACCGACTGCCTCAGAAAACATGCCCGATTGGCTGCGCGGAATGAGAGCGTCGGCTGACGCTCAGCCCGTAGCGCCTGAAGCGGAGGCGCCTGATTGGTTGAACGATCTTGGTTCATCGACCCTGGCCGCTGCGGCTCAACCGGTTGCCCCGAAAGAAGAAGAGAAACCAGCGGTGCCTGGGCAGGAATCGGCCGAAGAAGCGGCTATCCCTGATTGGTTACGTGAATTGAGCTCAGGCACGCTGCCATCGATTCAGCCGGCTGCGCCCGAAGTTGAATCATCGGCGTTGCCCGATTGGTTGTCCGATGCCGCCGCTCCGCAAGCCAAAGATGCCCAGGCCGAACCAGCGATAGCCATACCAGATTGGCTGAATGAATTGGCGCCAGCTGGCACGCCGGCGGTTCCGCCAACAGCAGCGCGGGTCGAAGCGGCTCAACCGGCTCCGGCCGGTGAATTGCCGGAGTGGGCGCGCAACCTGGGCAAGTCCGCCGTTCCTGCGCGTACTGGAAAAGATGAAACACTTGCGGCGGTGGCGAGTGCAGGTCTTACGCAAGCTGAGATTCCAGCCTGGTTGGAAGCTTTGCGGCCGACTGAAGGCGAGACGGCCGAAGCCGCTGAGCCGCAAGAAGCCGAAAAAGAAGGCGTTTTCGCTGGAATTTCGCAAGTGCTGCCGCCGGCGGCGATCATGGGCGAAGTGCAGGGTGCTCCGGCGAAATTGTTCATTGAAACCCGCGCCGAAGATCTGGCGCGAGCCGGGATCTTCCAGGAATTGTTGACGCGCGCGACTTCTGCGCCGACGCCGATTGTGGCGCTGCCAAAACGCGGCGCCAGGATTCGCCAGCGCGCGTTGCAATGGTGCATCGCGGTACTTCTCATCGGAGCGATCCTGGTGCCGTCGATTCTACCGCAAGGCCTTGGCTTCTTGCCGAAGGCGGATAATCTCCCGGAGACGCTGCTGCCCAAATCGCCGCTCAAACAGATGACATCTCTAACTTCAAAGTCGACCGTGCTAGTGGTGTTTGATTACGATCCGCTTCAAGCCGGTGAACTTGATCAGATCGCGGAAGTCTTTTTACGCCAACTACGCAAGCAGAATGTTACTGTGAAAGTCGCCAGCCTTAATCCGCTTGGCCCGGCTTTGGCCGATCGGGCGTGGCATAAACTCGATGCGGGTTATCAATCTTCCGACCAACAATTTATAAACCTTGGTTATATTCCGGGCCAATCGATTGGTGCGCAAAATTTACTGGATCAATATGGCGCGCAAATCGATCTCGTGATTGATCTGGCGGCTTCGCCGGACAGCGTGCGCTGGTGGGCGGAGCAAGTTGCCGTGACGCAGATCAATAAGCCGCTGATCGTCGGTGTAAGCGCCGCCGCTCAGACGCTTACCTTGCCGTATGCGGATTCCGGGCAGATCAAGGGCTTCGTCAGCGGTGTGGTGGGGGCACTGGCGTATGCGAAGCAGGCCAATCTGCTGCCCAATGTCTCGTCCAATGAAAAACAGGTGGTTCAGAATCAAGTCCATCTTGATGCGCAGAATCTGGCACAATGGTTGCTCGCCATCCTCATCGGTGTGGGTATCATCAGCGGCGTGGTGTCACGCACGGGGAGGCGATCTTCATGACACCCGATCAAATTGGCGTGATCGTCGGCGCGGTCTTTACGCTGTTCATTCTGAGTTATCTGATTGGCGATAACTTCTTGTATCGATTTGCCACGCACATTCTGGTTGGCGCAGGCGCGGGCTACATTGTGGCGGTCGTTGTGGTCAATGTGTTTGGATCGCTCGTGGTCCAGCCTGTACTTGCGTTGCAAACGGCTGGCTCTGCATCCCCGCAACAACAGCCTGTTATTGTGGCTAATGCAATTGTCGCCGGTATCGGTCTGCTGCTTGGCATCTTGTTGCTATTTAAACTGAGGCCACGCTGGGCGTTTGTGGGTAATACCTCAGTGGGTTACCTTATTGGCGTGGGCGCGGCGGTGGCGCTGGGCGGCGCGTTGTTCGGCACACTGGCCCCGCAGATTGAAGCCACGGCCAGGGCGTCTGTCACGTCCACAACGGACTCCGTGCTTACAGTAATTATCCTGGTCGGAACGCTCTTCACCCTGGTGTCGTTCGGTTTCTATCGGTCCGCGCGGGGCGGAATCTTCAGCGGCATCAACGCGATCGGGCGGTTCTTCTTATCGATCGCGCTCGGCGCAACTTTTGCGCTGGTCTATGTGGCGAGTGTCAGCCTGTTGATCGAGCGGACTCAGGCGGTGGTGGATGCGCTGCGCCTGATTGTCAAATAAGGTGAGTGATGGATCAGCCTCGGATCGATTCGGTTCTGGCCATTGATGTCGGCAGCGTGAATACGCAGGCCGTGTTGATCGCGCGCGTCGAAGGCGTGTTTCGGTTCGTGGCACGCGCGCAGCTGCCCACCACACTGGAAGAACCCTGGTCGGATGTGACCATGGGCGTGCGTCACACCGTCGAGCAGCTCGCGCAGATCGCGGCGCGGCCGCTGTTGACTCAATCCGGCGATCTCATTACGCCTGAGCAAAACAACGGCTCGGGTGTGGATGTGTGTGTGCTGACGTGCAGCGCGGCCCAGCCCTTGCGCCTGGTACTGGCGGGACTTGTCGGCGAATTGAGTGTCGAGAGCTTGCGGCGAGCGGCCTCCGGCACCTACACCTGGGTGGAAGACGTGATTGCTTTGTTGGGCGCACAGCGGCTCAGCGATGAAGCCCGCGCCCGGCGCATCATGACTTTGCAGCCCGATCTGGTGTGCGTGGCCGGCGGCACGGATGGCGGCGCTGAAACACAGGTGCTTGATCTGGTCGAGGCGGTCATGCTGGGCGCGTCGCTGATGCCTGCGTCGAAGCGGCCCAAGATCGTCTATGCCGGTAATGCGGCGCTGCGTGCGCGCGTGCATGATCTGGTCGGCAGTCAGACCGAGTTGATCGTGGCCGAAGCCAACGTGCGGCCCAATCTGGAAACCGAGGACCTCGGCCCGCTTCAAGCCGAATTGGAAATGATCCATGCCAAGACTAAGATCGCGCGCGTGCCGGGTCTGGCAACTTGTGCCGAGTGGAGTAAATACCCGATCTTATCGACGGCGCGCAGCATCGGCCACGTCGTTCAATACTTGAGCACGACCGGGGATGGCACCCGTGGTACACTGTGTGTGGATGCGGGCGCGTCGGCGACGACGGTGGCCGCCGCCTTCAACGGCCGGCTGCATTTGACGGTGCGCAGCGACATCGGCACCGCCTTTGGCGGAGCGCGGCTGCTGAAGGAAACTGACGCCGCTTTGATTTCGCGTTGGCTGCCCTTCGAATTGACGAGCGGCGAGCTCGAAGCTTTTGTCATCAACAAAGAACTTCGCCCGGCCAGCATTCCGCAGGATACGCGCGATCTGCTGATCGAACAGGCGCTGGCGCGTGAAGCGCTCCGTGCGACGCTGCGCACGGCCCGGCCCAACTGGTCGGCGGCCAATCTCCGATCGAAAACAGATA
>JADGQE010000222.1 GCA_017882055.1 Thermoflexales bacterium | reverse complement strand
TTGCGATTGGATCGAATGCAGTTCTTCAACCGATCGTTTCGCAGCCGCCTTGTCATCAAGCGCGACCGCGTTGATGCGGACGTTCATGCCGGCGGCATCGATCGCGGCACGGGCCATAAAGGCGGCGGACGCTGCGTCGCTCATCGCGTTGACGTTGCCGTGCAGAGCGACACCGCGTACCAGTTCGAGAACTTCCAAACAAACACGCGCTGTGTGTAATGGCACATCCGTGGCATGTTGCGTTGCTATTTGAATCTGTTGTGAACGTGCGGCCTGTTGATCGGCTGACTCTTTAGGCAGCTTCATGGCCGTCATCACTTCGTCGAATGCGGCCGAGTCTGCCTCGATGGCGGCGGTGAGTTTGGCGCGCAGCTCGTCGGCGGCCGCGGCAATATCTTTCATCTGTGCGTCGTACTCGACATACTTCTTCTTGCCAATGGTCACGCGCGCGACCATGCCCGTCAAAGCGGCTGATAGTGCGCCGGCCAATGCAGCGACTGCTCCGCCGCCGGGCGTGGCGCTGCCAGACGCTGTCGCTTCAAGAAATGCCGTTGGCATGATCGATTTGGTCTGACCCGCTACAACTTCGCTTAATTTGTTTTCCAGTATTTGATGGCTCTCGAAGTTATCGATCTGCAGGTACCACTGCGCGGCATCGACTAACGCTTCCTGGGGCGTCAGTCCGACGAGTTCGGTTTTGACGATGACGCAGCCATAGCGTGCGGCCTCGCGCCGAACGAATTCGACCACGCGCGCGATCGGGGTGCGGCGGTAATCGGTGAGATTCATCGAGACTTGCGCTTTGCCGTTGACCAGCAAGCCGAGTCCCTTCACGAAACGCAATCCGCCATTGGAATGACGCACAGCTTTGGCGATCTTCTTCGCAACTTCGACGTCGTCCGTATTCAGGTAAGCGTTGAAGGCGATTAAGAATGGCCGTGCGCCGATGACGGTCGCGCCCGCCGGGCCGACTCTGGCCGGACCAAAATCGGGCGCGCGTTCCGGGAAGGTTTCGATTTCCATTTTCAGCGCTTCGTATTGACCACGCCGGATGTTTTCAAGGTTGACGCGATCGGGCCGCGTCGCGGCGGCTTCGTAAAGGTACACTGGAATATTCAACTCGCGGCCAACGCGTTCGCCGACTCGCTTCGCCATTGCCACGCACTCTTCCAGCGTGACGCCGCTGACCGGCACGAAGGGCACGACATCGGTTGCGCCGATGCGCGGATGCTGGCCGGTGTGGTGATCCAAATCGATCAGTTTGGCCGCCGTCGCAATCGCGTTGAAAGCGGCCTGCTCAACGGCTTCGGGTTCGCCGACGAACGTGAGTACGGTGCGGTTGTGATCCGCATCGGAATGTTGATCGAGAAAGGTGACGCCTTCAATGGATGCGATGGCCGATCGGATCTGATCAACGATGTCGAGCCGGCGGCCTTCACTGAAGTTGGGAACGCACTCGACAATTCTGGGCATAGAGGCAATTCTCTCCAGAGAAAGATTCTGACCACGAAGGCACACAGTCGCCAGGGACTTGTTACTTTGTGCCTTCGTGTTTTAGTAGTCGATGTATTGTACCGCTGGCAGAGGGAGATGGCAACAACGAAAAGCGGCAGTGTGCGTGCAAGGCCAGCAATTCTCAATTTGGCATCCGGCGATTAAAATCGCGCCTTAAGGGCGTGCCGCCGACCGTTGGCCTACGCCGACGAAGCCGCGTCCACGCAGGTGGACGCTCAGCCAACGGCTCGAAAGGCGCGACTTCGAGTCGCCAGCCTATTGCAGACGATCAAAATGAGAATTGCTGGTGCAAAGCCTAAGCCCAGGTGAAGTAACGACTTGTATTGGCAGACACGCAGAGTCCTGGCGCGGGCCTGTGCGACTACACGACATTGTATTCGTCGGTGGTCTTGTGCTCGATGAAGCGGGAGATGCGCAGTGGATCGATATCCAAGGTCGTGGCGCGACCATTGAGGATCTCTTCGGCCATTAGCAGACCGCAAATTGGACCGTGCATGAAGCCGTGTCCGCTGAAACCGGCGCAAACGTAGAAACCTTCGATCGGCGTATCGCCCAGAATAGGATGCGCGTCAGGCGTGACCTCGTACAGTCCGGCCAGGCGCGAGGCGACCCCGGCTTGCTCGAGGAAGGGCATGCGCTGGCTAGCGGCTTCCATGATCGCCAATTCCCAGTCGATGTCTACGCTTTGATCGTTCCCCGGTGGTTGGTCCGGGTTTGACATGCCGATCAATAGGCCGCGTCCCTCGCGATGGAAGTAGAGTGACGGCATGAAGTCGATCACAAAGGGGAAGTCGTCCGGGATTTGCGGGAGCGGAGTTGTCGTGAGCCACTGCCGGCGAAGGGGCACGATCGGCAAATCGAGTCCGGCCAGCTGCCCGATCGAGGCGGCCCACGGCCCGGCCGCATTGACGACAATGGGTGTGTCGATGTGGCCGTGATTCGTCAGCACGCCGGTTACTTGGTCGCCGCGTGACTCGACGTCAATAACGCTTACCTCGGTGAGGGGTCGAGCACCCAATCGGCGTGAGCCGTTGATGTAGCCCATGACGACACTGTTCGGATCAGCCAAGCCATCCTGTCCGTGCCAGGTGCCAGCCAGGACATCATCGAGCTGCATCATGGGTAATCGGCGGCGAATCTCCTCGCCGCTCAGCCATTCCGTCTGTACGCCTAATCGATGTTGCAGAGCAACATTCTGCTGAAATGCGGCCATATCATTTTCGTTGTTGAGCAAGAACAAGTAGCCGCAGTGTCGAACGTCGATGGCTTGACCCGTTTCTGCTTCGAAGGCGTCGAGCATCGGCAGGCTGAGGAGTGACAGGCGAATGTTAATCTCGGTACTAAATTGATAACGGATGCCGCCTGCATTCCGGCCGCTGGCGCCTTGCCCAAAGAACGATTCGCGTTCCAACAAAACGACATCACGCTGCCCGGCTTTGGCGAGGTGATAAGCGATGCTGGCGCCCATCACGCCGCCGCCAATGATGACAACTGAGGCGGTCGAGGGGAAAGAGGAAAGTTTATCATTCATGGTTGTCTAATGAAGAGAAGGCCAGTCGTATCAAACTGGCCTCCCCGCTATCCTGTCTGAAAATCACTCGATCGATTCAGGAGACACCGAGGTACGCTTTCTGTACCGTCTGATTCTCCCGCAAGCGATCGGCCGTGTCGCTGAGGATCACTTCACCGGTCTGAATCACGTAGCCCCGATTAGCGACCTGCAGCGCCATGCGGGCGTTTTGTTCGACCAGGAGGATCGTCGTGCCTTCTTTATGCAATTGCTTGATCGTGTCGAAGATGCTATCGACCAGGACCGGCGCCAGGCCCATCGACGGCTCATCGAGCAAGAGGATCTTCGGCTTCGCCATCAGAGCACGTCCCATCGCCAGCATCTGCTGCTCGCCGCCGCTGAGTGTTCCCGCCACCTGTTTTTGCCGCTCTTTGAGTCTGGGGAAAAGAGTAAAAACCTTTTCGATGTCCGCGCGAATGCCGGCGCCAGCGGGTCGCGAGAAAGCCCCCATTTCCAGGTTCTCGTGTACGGTGAGTCGAGCAAAGACCTGTCGCCCTTCTGGGACCTGTACAACGCCTTTCGAGACAATCTCGTGAGCGGCATAATCGATCAGATCTTCGCCGTAGAGTTTCACGTAGCCCTCGCGCGGCCGAAGCAGGCCGCTGATCGTTTTGAGGGTCGTGCTCTTGCCGGCGCCGTTGCCGCCGATCAGGGTGACGATTTCACCTTCGTCGACGGTGATCGAAATGCCTTTGAGGGCGTGGATGTGCCCGTAATACGTATGAACGTTGTGAACTTCCAAGGCGGTCATAGCAGTATCCTGTTGACGAACCGAGTGTCATCGATCAAGCCGCGGTGCGAGTGAAGGTGCTGACTTCCGCGGCCGAGCTGCCGCGCCCGAGGTAGGCCTCGATCACTTGCGGGTCGTTTTGAATTTCCGTTGGCGTTCCTTCGGCGATCTTTTCGCCGTAATCGAGCACCGAGACTTTTTCGGAAATGCCCATCACCACTCGCATCTGGTGTTCGATAAGCAAGATCGTGATACCCAGTTCGTCGCGCAAGCGCCGAATGAAGCGGGTCATATCTTCAGTTTCACGCGGATTCATACCGGCGGTCGGTTCGTCCAGCAGCAACAGCCTGGGCCGGTTGGCCAGCGCGCGTCCAATTTCAAGCCGGCGCTGCATACCGTAGGGCAGATTCCTGGCGAGCAAGTCGCCCTGGCCGGCCAGGCCGACAAATTGCAACAACCGCCGGGCTTCTGCGATGGCCTGGGCTTCTTCCTGCCGGACGCCAGGCGGGCGAAAGATGGCTCCGAACACATTGGTGGTGAGATGGGGATGCAGCCCCACCAGGATGTTCTCGAGCGTCGTCATATTGCTGAACAGGCGAATGTTTTGATAGGTGCGCGTGATGCCTTTACGGGCGATTCGATCGGGAGACAAACCGACCAACGAGTCACCATTCAGGAGAATATCGCCTCCCTCGGGCTTGTAGAACCCGGTGATGCAATTGAAGACGGTGGTTTTGCCTGCGCCGTTAGGTCCAATGACGCTGTAGATGACATGCTCAGGGATATCCAGATCGAGATTGTTGACGGCCACCAACCCGCCGAAGCGTTTAACCATTTTTTTGAGTTGGAGTAATGACATGCGTGGCTCCTACTTTGGCATAGCCGTGGCCGCTTCGCCGAGCGTCTCAGGTTGAGGCTCTTCTTCATGCAATTCGCGTTTGACCGTCGCGGCTGGCACCAAGCCTTCAGGCCGGGTCAACATCATCACGACTAACGCCAACCCATAGAACAGATAGCGATAGTCCGAGAACTCACGCAACATTTCGGGCAAACCGACCAGGGCTATAGCGCCTACCACGACACCCGGAATGCTGCCCATGCCGCCGATGATGATCAACGACAAGACGTTGATCGAGACGAAGAAGTTAAAACTCTGCGGATAAATCGATGTCAGTTTGCTGCCGAAAATCGCGCCGCTGAGACCGCCGAATGAGGCCCCCAATGCAAAGGCCATCAACTTCGTGGTGACCAGGTTGATGCCCATCGCCTGGGCGACATCTTCGTCCTCGCGCATCGCCATCCAGGCGCGGCCAAGCCGTGAATCCTTCACGCGAATGGCGACGAAGGCAACTAACAGGCAACCGGCCAGAATGAGATAGTAGAACTCCGGCGGATTGCTGATCTGAATAGGCCCGATCGTCGGCTTGAGGATGTCGTTGACGCCTTGTGCGCCGCCGATAAACGGCTTTAGAAAATCCGATAGCGCCAGCAGGCGAATGATCTCACCAAAGCCCAGGGTCACAATGGCCAGGTAATCGCCGCGCATTTTCAAGACTGGAATGCCCAGGATAGTTCCGGCTAAGAAGGCGGCAATGACGCCGAAGGGAAGCGCGAACCACCAACTGGTGAGTATGGAGGCGTGTCCGAAATCGGGCGACGTCAGCACGCCGACGGTATAAGCGCCTATGGCAAAGAAGGCCACGTAGCCCAGATCGAGCAGGCCGGCAAAACCAACGACGATGTTCAAGCCGAGGCCCATCAAAAGGTATAGGCCCACATTGTCGAGCACCTCGCTGAAGTAGAGGCCCAGGATTTGCGGCAAGAGCAACAGCACGATAATACCGCCAATCAGCAGACTACTCCGCACCGGCTTGCGAGCGCCAATCCCGCTGCGAATCTGAGCTCCGCGTTGTGACCAGAAGTAATCCAATGCTACAAAGATGACAAACAGGGTGATCGCACCGGGGACCGACAGCCCGTTCGGTAAAAAAAGTAACCCGGTTAGGAAAGTCAATCCACCGAACGTCGTGACGATCAGATCGCGCAGCAGGCCGAAGGCAAAGACAGCGACCAGACCCCAGATGACTGATCGGCGCCATCGAGTGGGGAGCGCATGGATGATGGCGGCGGCGGCGCCTGATACACCGCCGACCACGAGCAACACAATACTGCCGGCCGCGAGGCCGAGCTTGAACGTCAGTAAATCGTACAAGGCCGGCGTTGCGTTGATGAACACGTTGCCCAGATCGAGCACCTGGCCCAATAAGATGAGGGCTACCAATAGCGCACTCGAGACAAGCCCGACCACCACGGCAACAACGAGCAAACGCCTGAAGTCCGTCAGCTTGCTGCGAATGATCGCAATGTAGGCAGTGCCCAGGAACACGATGAGCAGTAAAGCCTGACTCATCGCAACGACACTGCCGATGATGTCACGCGTGTTAAAGGCCTGGATCATGCCTTCCAGCGCGATGATCACGACCACCACTCCACCGACAAGTCCAATCTGGAGAGCGACTTTAAGCCATTGAGGCATTGTACTCTTTCGAGTCGCACGGGACGTAGACATATGGACTACCTCACGCTTTCTTCTGCGCCAGCCGCTCGCCAAGGATACCGGTTGGCCGGAAGATCAAAACCAGAACCAGCAGTGTAAACGCAATCGCATCCTTCAATTGATAGGGCGCCGCGATGCCCAGACCGTCTAAGAAGAGACTGGGACCGACGGACTCGATGACGCCCAGGAACATGCCGCCCAGCATGGCGCCCACCGGGTTGCCACTGCCGCCCAGCACAGCGGCGGTGAAAGCTTTGATACCTGGAACAAAGCCCATCGTGAAGTTCACTTGCTTGAACATGAAGGCATAAAGGACGCCGGCTGCGCCAGCCAGCGCACCGCCCAGGACAAAAGTAATCACAATGATGCGATCGACGTTGATGCCCATCAGCGCAGAGGTATCTTTGTCTTCGGATACGGCGCGCATCGCCTTACCGGTACGCGACCGCATGATGAAGAACTGTAAGCC
>JADGQE010000221.1 GCA_017882055.1 Thermoflexales bacterium | reverse complement strand
GGCGACACGATACAACAGATCGTGACGCTGCCCACGCGCTTATTAAGCGGCTTGATCCAGCCGAGTGAAGCGCGGGTGATGGGGCCGGTCGGGATTAGCCAGATGGCGGGCGCGGCCGTCGAGCAAACCGCTAAGACCGGCGAGGCTTTCTGGATACTGAACCTGATCGCCGCGATCAGTCTGGCCCTGGCCGTGACTAATCTGCTGCCCCTGCCCGCTCTCGACGGCGGCCGCTTGATCTTCGTTTTGCTTGAAGCGATTCGGCGCAAGCGCATTTCGCCTGAACGCGAAGCGATTGTCCATTTAGTCGGCATGGCACTGCTGCTGGGCTTGATGGTCCTAATCACGATTCAGGACATCAGCAACCCGTTGATACCGTTCTAAGTGGAGACTGGGGATTGGGCAACTGGTGATTGGTAATTGGTAATTGGTCAACCAGTTGACCGATCGGCCAATTGACCAGTTGACTCATTGACCCACTCACTCTCGATCAAAAGACTCATCCATGATTCCACTCGAAACCACGCTCAAGAAACTCGTCGAAGAGACCGAGCCGGTGTCGGTTGCCAGCCTGTACGCATTGTCCGGGCTGGATCGCACCGACCTGGACAAAGTCCGCTCGGTGTGGCCGGCCATCCCGCTCGAACGACGCCAGACGGCTATCCGGCATCTGGTCGACATCGCCGAAGACAACTTCGAAGTCGATTTCAATTCGATCTATCGGCTGGGTTTGGTCGATGGGGATCCCGATGTGCGCGCCGCGGCGCTCGATGGGTTGTGGGAAGACGGCGATCCCGTTTTGATCGCACCGTTCATCCAGCTGCTGCAATCGGATGCGGCCGAGAACGTGCGCGTGGCCGCCGCCAGCGCCCTGGGCCACTTCGTATTACTCGGCGAGTATGAAGAGCTGCCGGACGAGAAAGTCGAGCCGGTCGTCACCGCCTTGCAGGCTACCTTTGCCAACACGGGCGAATCGATCGAAGTCCGACGCCACACCCTCGAAGCGCTCGGCTTCCGCAGTTCGCCCGAAATCGATCAGATCATCCAGCAGGCCTACGCACAGCCCGACGAGCGAATGCGCGTCAGCGCCGTGTTCGCGATGGGCCGCTCGGCCGACGATCAATGGGGCGAAATCATTCTGAAAGAGATGGATGCACACGATCCCGAGATGCGCTTCGGGGCAGCGCGCGCCGCCGGTGAAATCGAGTATGCCCCCGCCGTGAAACCGCTGATCCGCCTGATCGAAGACGTAGATGATGATGTGCAGCGAGCCGCCGTGTGGTCACTGGGTCAGATCGGCGGCGATAAAGCTCGCCAGGTTTTAACCGCCATCCTCGAAAGCGATGCCGAGTATCTGCACGAGATCGCCGAAGAGGCCCTGGACGAATTAGAATTCAACAGTGGCAGCCACACCGTCGGCATGTTGGATTTCGACGACGAAGAAGAAGAGTGGGTGCTCGATCAAGAAATTGACGAAGACGACGAAGACGAGTTGATCAACGATCGCAAGCATGAAAGTAGAGAAATGATCGGTTGGGATGAAGACGAACCCGTATTTGACTACAGTGACGACGAAGACGACGCTTGAGCACGCTGCTCGAGATTCTGATCAACGATATCGTGCCAATCTTTGTGGTGATTGGCCTGGGGTATGCCTTCGCGCGCCGCACGCACGCTGACATTCGCACGGTTTCACGGCTGACGTTCTATGTGCTCAGCCCGAGCCTGGTTTTTTCATCGCTGGTTGAATCGAATGTCGAAGGCGGCGAGATCGCGCAGATCGCCGTCTTTGTAGTCTGTGTGACTCTGCTCATGGGGGCGCTGGCCTGGATCACAGCGCGGCTGATGAAGTTCAACCCGCGCCAGACGGCCGGCTTTTTGTTGGCCGTCATGTTTGTCAACGCCGGCAACTACGGCATCGGCGTGAACCGCCTGGCCTTTGGGGCCGATGCCGAATCGCGCGCGGTGATTTATTTCGTGACCAGCAGCGTCATGGTTTATACGGTGGGGGTGTTGATCGCCACCGGCCACAACGGGGGCGGTGTGCGCGGTATGCTCAAGCAGCTGTTCGGCCTGCCGCAAATCTATGCGCTGCTCGCGGTGTTGATCGTGCGCTTGACGGGTTTCGAAGTTCCTAAGCCGATCTTGCAGGGCATCAACTTCCCGGCCCAGGCCGCCATTCCAATGATGCTGCTGGTGCTCGGCGCGCAGTTAGCCAACACCTCCATCGGTCAATACTGGAAGCCCGCGCTGGCCGGCAGCGGTTTGAGCTTGATCGCCGCACCCATTCTGGCGTTTACGATGGCGGGTGTGATTGGTCTCAGTGGCGCAGCCCGCCAGGCCGCGATTCTGGAAGCGAGCATGCCGGCCGCCGTGATCAACACGATCGTCGCCAACGAATTTGAAGCCGAACCGAAGCTCGTGACCGGCACCGTCGTTTTGTCGACGCTGTTGAGTCCGCTGACCCTGACGCTCATCATTGCCTTGCTGCGGTGAAGACTATGCGCCGGTTGATTGTCCCCTTGCTCGTCGTGATCGCTTTAGCTGCCTCGATCGGATCGGCCTCGGCCGACACCGCGACTTTAGCGGACGGCATCACGGCCACATCGATCAAAGTCACTTATACCTTCGCCCGATCGATGACCTTTTCAGTGACGGCGGCCAGCAGCTCAGCGATTACGCAGGCCACGCTGTTTTATCAATCCGGCGTAACGCCGCCGCGCAGCCAGCCGGCCAACCCATTTACTCCGGCCAACCCCGTTGATTTAGCCGCCAGCGTTGATTTGAGCAAAAGCAGCATCTCGGCCTTCAGCACCGTCAGTTACTGGTGGGAAATTTCCGATGAGGCGGGCCGGCAGCTGCGCACCGATACTCAGACGTTAGCCTACATCGACAATCGCTTTGCCTGGAAAGATTTCGCTTCGGGCGCGGTGCACGTTCACTGGCCTGTAGGCGACTCGGGCTTCAGTGCTACGGCCGCGGCCGTGGCGAATGAAGCACTGCCGCGCCTTCAACAACAATTAGGCGTTGAGCCGCCATCGCCGATCGACCTTTACCTCTACACTAAAGTCGACGACTTGCGCAGCGCCGTCGAACTTTCTGGACGGCCCTGGCTCGGCGGATTGGCTCGGCCCGAATTTGGTGTGGCGCTGGTGGCCATCGCGCCCGGCGATAGTGCGCTGGTGCAAATGCGGCATGATATTCCGCACGAACTGACCCATCTCATGGTCTTCATCGCCACCACGCCCGGCTATCGATCGGTTCCACGCTGGCTTGACGAAGGGCTGGCAACGTTGAATGAAGGCGAACCCGATTCATCGCAGGCCGAGTCCTTACGGGTAGCGTTTGCAAACAATCAGCTATCGCCCATCATGACGCTGTGCGGCGCGTTCCCGGCCGATGCCACTGCGGCAAAACTGGCCTACGCCCAAAGCCGGGGGGTGGTCCAGCAAATCATCGACGATTACGGCAGCGCCGGACTTCAGGCCCTGATGGCGGCTTATCGTGATGGAGCATCGTGCACGGGCGGCGTCGAGCGTGGTCTCAACACCACGCTGGCCAGCATCGAACTGAAGTGGCGATCAAGCCTTGGGCCGGGTGGTGGCGCCGCCGCCGTAGCCAGCGGCAGCGGACCGTGGATCGTCATCTGGTTGGCGCTCGCTTTGCCGCTGCTGGGCTTGATCATGTGGCGCAAACCAAAGAGAAGCAATCTTTGATTTTAGATTTTAGATTTCTGATCGCCAATCCCTGATTGACTGATCCCGGATCAACTGATCCCTGATCAACTATCTCACTATCCAACTACAAGACTACGCGACTGCATGACTAACCTTGTCTTCATGGGTTCGCCCCAATTCGCCGTGCCGACACTTGAAGCACTCGCACGCGAACATACTCTCCTGGCCGTGTTCACGCAGCCTGATAAGCCGGCCGGCCGCGGCAAAGTGCTGACGGCAGTGCCGGTCAAGCACTGGGCGCAAGCGCATGATATTCCAATCTATCAGCCGAAGTCGCTGCGTAAAGACCCGGCGGCAATTCAAACGCTGCGCGATCTTAGACCGGAAGTTATCATCGTCGCGGCTTATGGCTTGATCTTGCCGCAAGCCGTGCTCGATATTCCACCGCAGGGCTGTCTCAATATTCATGCGTCACTCTTGCCTAAACATCGCGGCGCTGCGCCGATCGCGTCCGCTATCCTCGCGGGCGATGAAGAAACCGGCCTCACTCTGATGCGCATGGACGCCGGACTCGACACCGGGCCAATGCTGTCCGTGGCGCGCGAGAAAATCCGCCCCGCCGATACGACCGCGTCGCTGAGCGAGCGCCTGTCCCTGCTCGGCGCGCAGTTGATGCTCGACACGCTGCCCAGGTATCTGCGTGGCGAAATCGTGCCGCAGCCCCAATCGGACGAAGGCGTGACCTACAGCCCGAAGATCGACAAGGCCAACGCGCAGATCGATTGGCACAAGTCCGCCGTGGAAATCGATCGCATGGTGCGGGCTTATACACCGTGGCCGGGCACCTTTACGCTGTGGAACGGCCTGATGTTGAAAGTGCTACGAGTTCAAACGACGGAGCAACGCAGAGACGGAGAGATCGGGCGAGTGGTCCGATTGGAAGACGGATCGATCGGCGTGATCACCGGCCCGCAGGGTGGCACGCTTGTGCTGAATGAAATTCAACTGGCCGGGCGCAAAGCACTGAAGGCTGAAGAATTTGTACGGGGACAACCGACCCTGATCAATTCACAATTCACAATGCAGAATTCGTAATTGTGAATTGCGGATTAAGCATTGTGCATTCGGAGGTGAAAGATGAGACTCAAAGGCAAACGAATTGCGTTTCTACTCGACGAAGGTTTCGAGGATTTGGAATTCTGGGTGACGGTGATGCGCCTGCGCGAAGAAGGTGCAGTCGTCACGATTATCAGTAAAGATGCCAAAAAGGAATACCACGGCAAGAACGCGTTGACGGCGACTTCAGATGTGAGCATCAAAGAAGTGAAGTCGTCCGACTTCGATGCCGTCGTCGTGCCGGGCGGTTGGGCGCCGGACAAGATGCGGCGTTACGCGGAGATCAAAAACTTCGTCAAAGAATTCGATGACGCCGGAAAGATCGTCGGCTTGATCTGCCACGCGGGCCTGGTCGGCATTTCAGCCGGTATCGTCAAAGGCCATCAAGCGACGGGCAGCCTCGGCATCAAAGACGATCTCGTCAACGCCGGAGCGACGTGGGTGGACGAACCGGCCTTCCGCAGCGGCAACATCGTGTGGGGGCGCGTCGTCGCGGATATTCCAGATTTTTGCCGGGAACTGGTGGCCGCGATTGAGAAACCATAAATCCGGCCAGGGATTGGTCAACTGGCCGCTTCGCGTGGGCAATTGGTAACTGGTCAATCAGTCATCAGGAGACCCATTCACCAGGCAACCAATTGACCAAGTAACCATTGACCAAGTAACCATCTATCCATGAACATCATCGTCATTGGCGCGGGAGCAATTGGCGGCTACCTCGGCGGACGGCTGGCCGATCAACACGACGTGACGCTGGTCGGGCGGCCACGTCTGGTCAACGCGATCAGAACGCGTGGGATGCTGATCATCGAGCCGGAAGCCGAGTATCCAGTTCGACGAATAGCTGCCGTCGATTCGATCGAAGCGGCATTTCAAAACGACGCGCGTTTCGATCTGGCGCTGTTCTGCGTCAAAACCTACGCTACGCTCGAAGCGATCGATCTGCTGCGGCCTTTTGCTAATCGGCTCGATCGCATTTTGTCGCTGCAAAATGGCATCGCCAGTGAAGAAGTGCTGGGCGAGGCGCTTGGCCGCGAGAAGATCATTGCCGGCACGATCCTCAATCCAATTTCGACTCCGGAGCCGGGCCTGGTGCGACTGGAAATGCGCAAAGGCGGGATCGGACTGGCGACAATCGGATCGAGTCCGATTGATCCGATCGTGACCGCATTGAAATCGATCGGACTGCCGCTGCGCGTCTATGCCGATTATCGATCGATGAAGTGGAGCAAGTTATTGCTCAACTTGATTGGCAACGCCACTTCGGCCATTCTCGACATGACGACGCGGCAAACCTTTGCCGATCGGCGCGTGTTCAAGATCGAAATTGCAGCGCTGCGTGAAACGCTTCAGGTGATGGATGCGCTGTCGATCAAACCGGTGGCGCTGCCGGGGTATCCGGTGCCGCTGTTGGTCTTCGCGCTGCGCCGCTTGCCGCTGCCGCTCTTGCAACGGGCTATGCGGCCGCTGGCGGCCGCTGGCCGAGGCGACAAGCCGCCTTCGCTGCTGATGGACTTAGCCCACGGCAAAACTCAATCGGAGATCGATGAACTCAACGGCGCGGTGGCGCGCGCCGGAAAATCGATCGGAGTGAAGACGCCCGTTAATACCGCACTGACCGAGATTGTGACAGACTTGATCGCCGGTCGAGCCGATCGAAACGACTGGCGGCAGCAAGTCGACACACTCGCGCGAAGAATCGATAATTGACAGGCCCTTGAGTTCCGACTATACTCTGCCTACCTTCGAGCAAGGAGCCAGGCATGCCCACAGTCGCCGAAATCATGCAAAAACTACCGACGGTGTTCGATCCGGTGAAGGGCGCCGGTATAACGGCCATCATCCAAATGGACTTCAGCGCCGATCATAACGGCCTGTATTTACTGCGCATCGCCGATGGCAAATGCGTGGTTGAAGAAGGCCAGATCGATCAGCCCGACGCGACTATGCTGACGACCGGTGCGGTGTATACAGCGCTGGCCACGGGACAGCTGGACGTGATGAAAGCCTTCATGACCGGCCAGTTGAAAGTGAAAGGCAACCTGCCGCTGCTGATGAAACTTCAGCAAGCACTCAACCTGTC
>JADGQE010000220.1 GCA_017882055.1 Thermoflexales bacterium | reverse complement strand
CCCGATCGAAACGGTGTCTTTGTCGGAGGCCGGTTTCGAGCGGACCTACCAAGGCACCACGTTCCTGGCGCACTGGCCGTTGGAACTTGAACCGGGCGCAGTCTGGAAGATGAAGGCGCAGGTTGAATTGATTTAGATCAGTACAAGTGACGAAACCTTTGAATGCGTACTGCGTGATTCGTAACTCTTACGCAGTACGCATTACTGTCGATATTGGCTTAATCTATGACGCCTTACGTTGCTATTCACGGTCACTTTTATCAGCCGTCGCGCGAAAATCCGTTCACCGGCGAGATGCCGCGCGAGCCGGGCGCTGCGCCGTATCACGACTTCAACGCAAAGATCACGGCCGAATGTTACTGGCCCAATGCCGAAGCCGGCAACTTCGATCAGATCAGCTTCAATGCCGGGCCGACCCTGATGAGCTGGCTCAGCCGCTATCAAGCGGCGACGTATGCCCGGATTCTGCAGGCCGATCGGAATCACGTGCAAAAGCAGGGCGTGGGCAATGCCATCGCTCAGTCGGTGCATCATACGATTTTACCGTTGGCCCGCCGGCGCGATCGCATCACGCAGATCAAATGGGGGGTCGCTTCATTTCTCCACCGTTTTCAACGCCAGCCGCGCGGCATGTGGCTGCCCGAGCTGGCGGTCGATCTCAGCACACTGGAGATTTTGTCGCAGCGCGGCCTGTCCTTCACAATCCTGAGCGAAGAGCAGGTGCGAGGCGATCTGCGAGCCGGCGCAGGACCTTATCGCGTGCGCTTGCCGGGCGGCGGCTATTTCGTCGTCTTCGTCCGCGAGCGGGCCTTGTCAAATCAACTCTCGTTCGACATGGACTGGATCAGCGACGGCCGCCGCTGGCTGGAAGCGGTGCTGAATGGGCGCCAGGGCTTGACGTTGATCGCGCTGGATGGCGAGACGTTCGGCCACCATCAGCGGCGCGGCGTTCAATTCCTTAGCAATATTCTGCGCAACGACGCAGCCCCGTCGTACACGGTGGTAACGCTGGCCGATTATCTGCGCACGCATCCGCCAACGCTTGAAGTGGAAGTCATCGAACGTACGGCCTGGAGCTGCAATCACGGTGTGGCCCGCTGGGATAGCGGCTGCGGCTGTACACCCGACGACAGCAGCTGGAAGCCGGTGCTGCGATCGGCGCTCGATTTGCTGGCCGATGAGATCGATGCGATTTACCTGTATGAAACACGGCGTTTGATTCGCGATCCATGGCAGCTCGTCGATCAATACATCGATGTCGTGATGGGCATCGCCGATGCGCCGGCGCTGATCCGCGAGCATGCGTCGGTTGATCTGACGACCGGGCAAACGCTGCGCCTGGCCAGGCTCGTTCAGGCCCAGGTGCACCGCCAGCGGATGTTTTCCAGCTGCGGCTGGTTCTTTGAAAAACTCGATCGGCCTGAACCGCGTTACATCATCGCGCAAGCGATGTGCGCAATCCAACTGACCCGGCGGGCGATGGGCGTCGACCTCGGCCCGGACTTCCGCTGCTCATTGTGTGCAGCCCGCTGCGAGGAATCACTCGGCTCGGCCCAGGTGGTGACGGCGGCAGATTTGTATGACGAGCTTGCAGCGACAATCATGGCCTAGCTGTCATCTGCCCGCGACCTGATGCCTGCCCAGATTTCCTGATCCAGCTATTGTTCACAAATCAGCGACGCATCGACCGAGAGCGTCGCTGATTGTTTAGGCCCTGCTTCTGATCGACCGGCCGCTGGATGATGATGCGTGGTAGACTGATAACGCATGGACTATCTCGACGCAGTTTATGGCCCCACCGAAATCGATCGGCCCGTGCTGATCGATCTGATTCAATCGGCGGCGATGCAGCGACTGCGCGGCGTACTGCAGCATGGCATCACCGGCTTGATCGGCATCACGCGGCCCACCACCCGCTTCGAGCACTCGGTCGGCGTGATGCTGCTGGTTCAGCGTTTGGGTGCGTCGCTGGAAGAGCAGATCGCAGCCTTGCTGCATGATGTCAGCCATACCGCCTTCAGCCACGTCATCGACTACGTATACGATGGCCACGACAGCCAGAGTTATCACGAGGAGATGAAAGAGCCGCACATGGCCGCGTCCGATCTGCCTGCCGTTCTGGCAAGACAGGGTTACCACTGGCGCGACTTCTTGCACGAAGAAGATTATGCGCTGCTCGAACAACCTGCGCCTGCCCTGTGCGCGGATCGATTGGACTATTTTCTGCGGGACAGCCGTGACCTCGGCCTGGCGTCGGATGCAGACGTCCGATCGGCGCTCGATCATCTGATTGTGCAGGCCGGGCGCATCGCCGTCGATGATATCGAGGTAGCGCGCTGGCTGGGCGACACTTACCTCGCCGCCGATCAAGCCAGCTGGGCCAACTTCCGCGAAGTGGGTGTGTATGAGCTGACGGCCCGCGCGATCAAAATTGGGCTAAAGATTGGCGCAATCGCCGAGTCCGATTTCTGGGGCACGGACGATCGGTTATGGGCCAAACTCAATGCCGCCACCGATCCGCAGTTGCAGCGCGAACTCAGCTTGATTTCAACGCGCACGCAATTCGTGTGGGATGAAGCCGCTCCGACGTTTTACGTCAGCACCAAGCTGCGCACGATCGATCCGGATGTGCTGATCGACGATCGAGTGCAGCCCTTGTCTGCGATTGATGCTGAGTTTGCTCATCGCCGGCTGGATTACGTGAATCGCCATCAAGGCAAATGGCCGATGCGCGTCGTTCCCGAGTGAAAGGAGACCTGTCATGAAAGAGCGAACCTTGTTGATGATCCCCGGCCCGATCGAATTCGATACGGCTGTGTTAGCCGAGATGGGCGCGCAGACGACCAGCCATGTCGCCGCGAGTTTCATCGAAGCCTTTGGCCAGGCATTAGAACGTATGCGGCAGGTGTGGCAATCGACCGACGGACAGCCGTTTGTATTAGCAGGATCGGGCACGCTGGCGATGGATACAGCCGGTGCGAATCTGATCGAGCCGGGCGACAAAGCGCTGGTGATCAATACGGGTTACTTCAGCGATCGCTTTGCCGCGATCCTCGAACGCTACGGTGCGCAGGTCACGCACGTGCGCGCACCCATCGGCGGACGGCCATCGCTCGAAGAAGTGGAGCAGGCTCTCAAGCAAGATCATTTCAAATTGATGACGGTCACGCAGGTCGATACTTCGACAGCGGTCCGCACCGATGTCCAGTCGCTGGCTGCGTTGGCGCGACAAAGTGATACATTAATTGTCGTCGATGGCGTGTGCTCGGTCGCAGGCGAAGAACTGCGCATGAGCGAATGGGGCGTCGATGTGGCGTTAACCGCGTCACAGAAAGCGATCGGCGTGCCGCCTGGTCTTGCGTTGCTGGTCGCGAGTCCAAAAGCAATGCAGGCCTTCCTAGCACGCAAGACTCCGGTTGCCAACTACTACGCCGATTGGGCCAACTGGCTGCCGATCATGCAAGCCTATGAAGCGCGCAAGCCCGGTTACTTCGGCACGCCCGCCGTGAATTTGGTGTGGGCTTTGAACGTTAGCCTTGGCCAAATATTGAATGAAGGCCTGGACGCGCGCTTCAAACGGCATCAAGCGGTGGGCCGTGCCTGTCGAGCAGGCATTACGGCATTGGGTCTGGATCAAGTTCCGTTGCTGCCTGAATTTGCCGCGAACACTTTGAGCGCGCCGCGTTTTCCGAAAGGAATCACTGGAACTGATCTGCTGCCGCGCATTCTGAAAGCCGGTGTGACTCTGGCAGGCGGCTTGCATCCTGCCATCCGAGCCGAGTATTTTCGCATCGGTCACATGGGTGCGGCCACCCTCGGCGATGTGCTGGCAACCATCGGCGCGATCGAAACGGCGTTGACGCAGTGCGGTTACCAGTTCGAGTCAGGTACAGGCGTCGCAGCAGCGATGAAGACATACCACGAGTAACAGGGTGAAACCCGGGCAGAAATATCGCCCGATGATGGACGCCGAGTTAATGCGCACCAGCGTCTATGCCATCTCGATCAAGAGCTGGAGCGGCAAACGCAATTGGCCCGCACAGGCCGAGCAGAGTGACGAGTGGCCGCGCGTAAGTCGATCTTTATAAGCACGGCGATTCTAAATCTGCTACAATTAAGCCCAGCACGCTGCCCGATCCCTGATCAACTAATCCCTGATTGACTAACAGATGATCTGATCACTGAGAAAATCTATTCCACTCAAGGACCACAACCGTGAACACGTCGATCCAGCAACGAGTCACCACTGAATTCGTCCGGCGGTTCAACACCCTGCCGCAATTGATGGTGCGTGCACCGGGGCGCGTCAACCTGATCGGCGAGCACACCGATTACAACGATGGCTTCGTGCTGCCGATGGCGATCGATCGGGCTATGTGGATCGCGCTGCAGCCGCGATCCGATGATAGTGTCAGGGCCTACTCGCTGGACTTCGATCAGACGATCGAATTTGGACTGAGTGATTTTAAGAAAGGCAAAGCCAGCTGGGGTGAATACCTCAAGGGCGTGGCGTGGGCCTTGCAACAAGCGGGCTATGCTTTGAAGGGTTGGGAAGGCGTCGTCGCGGGCGATGTGCCAATCGCGGCCGGGCTGTCATCGTCGGCGGCGTGGGAGTTGGCGGCAGCGCGGGCTTTCGCGGCAGTGTCCGGTTTCGAATGGAATGCGGCGATCATGGCCAGGACCGCGCAACACGCTGAGAATGAGTGGGTGGGCGTCAACTGTGGCATTATGGATCAGATGATTTCGGCGGCGGGCAAAGCCGGCCATGCGCTGTTGATCGATTGCCGATCGCTGGAAACGCAGGCGGTGCCGCTGCCACCCGAGACATCGATCGTGATCCTGGATACGGCTACGCGCCGCGGCCTGGTCGATTCGGCCTACAACGAGCGCCGCGCCCAGTGCGAAGCCGCGGCGCGTTTCTTCGGCGTCAAAGCGTTGCGGGATGTGAGCCTCGAACAATTCAAAGCGCGGGCCGATCAGTTGGATGAGGTCATTCGCCGCCGCGCGCGGCACATCATCACCGAGAACGATCGGACATTGCACGCTGCCGAGGCGATGCGGCGCGGCGATGCTATTGGTTTAGGCCGGTTGATGAAGGCCAGTCACTTCAGCCTGAACGATGATTTTGAAGTGTCGAGTAAAGAGCTCAATACGATGGTCACCTGCGCACTTCAAGAGGACGGCTGTCTGGGTGCGCGCATGACGGGCGCGGGCTTCGGCGGCTGCGCGGTGGCGCTGGTTCGATCTGAAGATGCTTACGCCTTCGGCCTGGCCGTCACGGCGTCATACCAGACCCTGACGGGCTTCGTGCCCAACATCTACATCTGCGCAGCCACGAACGGCGCCGAAGTGGTTGCGAGCAGTTAAGCGTTGCCACAACGTGACGGCGATTTGTATTGAGGCCGCCTGAATGAGATTATTTGCCTGACGCTCGTCCTTCACGGCGCGCACGATGAACACACGCCGGTCAGTGAGATGGAGGAACTCGCGCGGCGCATTCCCAATGCCCGATTGTCCGTTTATGCCGAAGGCGGCCACTCGGTGCACGACGGACGTTCGACCCGCGCGGCCTGTACGCAGGAGGCACAACGATTCCTGCACATAGTTTTTTAAGACCTTGTTCTAGAGATCGTAGAAGTCTGGAGGTATAATTGAAGGTGCTCACTCATAAACCCGCTTACTCGTATAAGTCGGGTTTCTTTCTCGCAGGAAGCAGCACGTGGAGGGTACAGCGATGGCGGTCAGCATCTCCGAATCATTAGAAAAAGAAATTCGCGAAGCAGCCGAGCGCCAGGGCATCGGCATTGCCGAATTCGTTGAGACGGCCATGCAAGCCGCATTGAGTGAATATCGTGAGCGGCAAATCGCAACGGAGTCCAGGACATGGTATGCCCTGCCAGTGGGCGAGCGGCAAAAGTATGCCAGTGTGTACGTCGCCGTTTATCGTGGGCAAGTCGTGGATACCGATCCCGATCAGCGCGCCCTTTATCTGCGCATCCGGCAGAAATATGGCCGCGCACCGGTAATGATCACCGAAGGCGGCGATCATCCGATGCCGGTGTATGAGATTCGGTCGCCCCATTTGGTAAGGATGAACGATGGCGACTAAATATTCGCATCGATACACCCCGGCTATGCCGGTGCTTGCCATTCGGTTGAGTGCGCCAGAAGAGACGGCTACAGGGCCGTTGTTGACGGCTCTGGTTGACACGGGCGCTGATATTTGTATTGCGCCGCGCGCGCTCCTGTCTCGAATTGATGTGCCGGCCAGCGAGGCTGTCCGAGTTCGTGGCCAATGGGGTGAGCCGTTTCAGACCACGCGCTACTTGCTCGACGTACATTTCGAACAGGGTGTTATTCCAGCGATCGATGTCGTGAGCGATCCGAATGGTCGCGAGATCATTCTGGGGCGCAATATCCTGAACAAGTTACAGCTGTTGCTTGATGGCCCGGCTGAAAGTGTTGAGATTCTGCCAGGTGCTGAAAGACGACGCGGTTAATCGTTGGAAAAAGTCAAAGCGATATGAAAGCCATTGAAGTCAATCATCTGCGCCGCATATTCCGCGCCACGATCGGTGTCATCCGGCGCTCAGTGAAAGAAGTCGTCGCCGTCGATGACATCTCGTTCGAGGTGCAGCCCGGCGAGTTATTCGGACTGCTGGGACCGAATGGCGCCGGCAAGACAACAACCGTCAAGATGTTGACGACGCTGCTGATCCCATCGGGCGGCACGGCGCAGGTGCTGGGCTACGATGTGGTCGAGCAGGCCGAACCGATCCGGCCGCGGATCGGTTTCATCTTCGGCGGCGAACGCGGTTTGTACTGGCGATTGTCGGCGATCGACAACCTGCGTTACTTCGCCAGTCTGTATCAACTCGATCCGAGCGTG
>JADGQE010000219.1 GCA_017882055.1 Thermoflexales bacterium | reverse complement strand
TGCCAGGTCTTGAGATCCCATATTTCAAGATGAGTTCCAAGGCCGACGATGGCTACTTCATGTTGAAGCCCTGCGTATTCACGCAGGTGCTGAGGGATCGGCAAATGACCATTCCGCTCCAGGGTGAGGCTGCTCGTGCCCGAGAAAAGCAAACGCTGAAACTCACGCGCCAACGCATTCACCAAAGGCAGACTCTGGACCCTGGCCGACAGGGTGTGCCACTCCTCAAGCGGGAAGGCCATCAGGCACCGCTCAAGGCCGCGCGTTATCACGATGCCGGCCGCAAAATCCGCGTAGAACCGTACGGGCAGCGGCACGCGGTTGTGCTTGTCTAATGTTTGAGATGTTTCGCCCAAGAGATACGATTGTGCCATAAGACCTGATCACGAGCCTGTTCACAGGATACGCGAACATTATAAGGGACAGATCACGCGGCTGGTTTGAACTATCCAAAAAAGATACCGTGCTAGTTGGCAAAATCAAACCCCACAGCCCTTGTGCAGGAAACTTTAAGGTTCGGTTGATCCCGCGGTGGCAAAACGATAGGCGATGACGACCAATAAAAGAGGCCGCCCGCACATGAAAAGTGCAGGCGGCCTTGATATGAATCGATTCAGTTAGAGCAGCCTGGCCGGCGAATGATCAGCATCACCCCAGCGGCTGATCACCGCGTGATCATTGTTTGGTAAAACGATAGCCGGTTCCCCGTTCGGTGAAAATAAAGCGCGGGTCCTCACTGTTGCCTTCGATCTTCTGGCGCAGCCGCCAAACGTACCATTTGACGTTGTTCACGTTGACATCCGTATCGAAGCCCCAGACCGTGGTGAAGATGTCTTCAACCGTAACCGCTTGTCCCGGATGCTCCGCCAGATAGATCAAGATACGATGCTCGGTGGGCGTTAGTTCGATGGTTTTGCCATCGACGAGCACGGTAAGGTTGGCCATGTCGATGATCAAGCTGCCATCACCGAAGCGCTTCACCGAACTCTTGGAAGGCGAAGGAAGACGTGTGCGGCGCAGCACTGCCCCGACGCGCGCCACAAGTTCTTGAGGGTTAAACGGCTTCACGACGTAATCGTCTGCCCCGAGGCGCAGGCCTTTGATTTTTTCCTCGTCACTGCGGCGCGAAGTCATAATGATGATCGGCACCACCGACATCTCACGAATACGCCGGCAGACTTCCCAGCCATCCAGTTTTGGCAGCAGCAAATCCAGCAGAACCAAATCCGGTTGAATCTCATACAGCCGGCGCATGCCCTCAGCCCCATCTCGCGCAATGACGACCTCGTAGCCGTTGTATTCGAGCAGCAGCTTGACGACATCGGCCTGCAGCAGATCGTCTTCGATGACGAGGACCGTCTCAGCCATAGATGATTGCCTTTCAATTCAGGATTCAGGTGCAACTCGTATCGGGCGCAAGCGCCCATGACGACCGGCGGCTTGCACCTGTTGCAGAGGGATGATAACGCTGCTCATTATAACTCACGTTGCGCCGCCAGTCGAACCGCTGCCGGTTTCGCCAGCAATTCTCAATTTGGACGCATGGCCGTGCTTGTCATTCCGAGAAACGCAGTTTGTGACGAGGAATCTCTACCCCGGCAGGCTCGCATTGTTGACTAGCATAGAGATTCCGCCCATGTCCGGCGCAGTGCGCCAGCGCCTGGCGGGCCACCAACGCATGGCGTTGGGCATGGCCTGGGCCGCCAGGCGTCGCTCCGCTCGGAATGACAGTTACCAAAATGAGAATTGCTGCGGTTTCACCACAAGAGCAGGCTGGGGGAGCATTTGAACTATGATAAAATCTACTTCACTTTTACCGACCACAATTATAGCTAAGTACAGTCCAGTAAGTTCTGCGGAATACATGTGGGGCACGTCACACCCGCGAAGGCGGGTGTCCAGATTGGCCCGCTGGATTCCCGCCTACGCGGGAATGACTGATCCCGCAAGACTTTCATGAACGCACTGAGTTACGGCGAATAATACCTATGAGAAACTTGATAGGCCGCATCATCCCGACGTTGATCACTGGCGCGGCCGGGCTGATCGTCATAGCCAGCATCCTGGCTCCCGATCACTTCGGCGGTTTCCGAGCGCCTATGCTGAACATCGCGATCGTCATTGCGGGCTGCGCCGTCCTGCTGGGTTTCATTCGCTTAATTACGACGCATGCCCGCCGCATCTATCGGAGCCAGGCGGTCTTTTATAGTCTGGGGTTAATCATAGCGGCCGTGCTGACCGCAGTTTTTCTGGTGCTGGATCACATCAGCGGCGATCAGCGAGTGAGCCGTTTCGTCTTTCTGAGTGTTATTTTGCCCATGCAATCTGCTCTGGGCGCGCTGTTAGCTGTCTTCCTGGCACTGGCCGCCTTCCGAATGATGCGCCATCAGCGCCGCTGGGCAACGGTGTGGTTTCTACTGTCAGCCCTGATCGTTTTGATCACGCAATTGCCGCTGGAAGGCTCACCTCCCTGGCTGAGTGGTCTCCGCACTTTGATCGATGCGGCGACGACCGGTGGCTTGCGCGGGTTGCTGATCGGTGTAGCCATCGGCACTCTTGCCACAACGGTTCGCGTGCTGCTCCTCATCGATCGACCGCAAAGTGAATAACCCGCCTCCGTTAACTCGGCCGTAACCTTCAGGTAGAGGTCGGTTTCTCACCACCAAGACACAACGCCCGGCGGCCCACCGCCGCATTGCGGCGGGCATGGGCAGACACCAATCTTGCTGTTCGCGGACTGCGCCTTGCCAAAAATCCTTCGTGCCCTGGTGTCTTAGTGGTAAAGATTTGGATACCCACTGAACGATTGCACTCAGCCTTACTGGAAATCCGGGTAAGCCGACTGCACCGCATTGAGCGTCGAGAGGTCCGGCGCCAGCAGCCACCGTGTTTGCTGGCCCGTCAAAAAGATGCAGCTCGTTTGATGATTGGATTCCCAGCATTGGCCGCCGGTCCGATCGATCTTTGCGCCGCGAAAACGCTCGTCGAGATAAGTGAACATGGCCTGCCGGAACTCGGTCGCATCCCTGGGTGTGTCCCAGGCCCATTCCGCAGCCAGCACCGTTTGACTGAGCGTATCGTTGTAGTAAATCTGATAATGATCGCCTCCCCAGCCGCGCGAGGCAGTAAACGCCACACTCTCTTTCTGCTGTGCTGCAACGTCTGCGCCTGAGGCGAGAATCAAATAGGTCGTCCATTCGCCCAGTTCATTGTCATCGATCAAGCGCCAACCCGATCCCAGTGTATCGGTCAGCGGGGGAGCGGCGACTTCGATCGGCTTCTCGCCGGCCAGATATTTTTCGGGGTGAAGAATCTGTTCCGTGCTATCCGGCAGGCTCGCGTAGGCCTTATCGACCGTCGCCCAGTTGCCGCGCGCATACAGATACTCTACAAACTTCAGGCCGGCCTCGTAGGGAAAATCCAGGTCACGGCTGACGTAAGGCGGGGGGAAGTCTTCCGGCAGAGTCTGGCCTGGCGGTTGATAATGCAGCAGATCGAGATAGTCCTGCGGGCTGGCATACTGCTTAAGCCACTGCTGCATCAGGAGCGTCGCATCACCTTCGACCAGCGCACGAATCGCCTCACAGCGCTGGCCGTTACTCAAGCAATTCGGATAAACGCCCAGCCCGTTGATATCGAAGTGCTGATCGGTCAGGACATGATCGTACTCATGCGAAAAAACGAAACGCTCCAACCCGTGGAAACTGGTACCGATCACAAACAACTGCTTCAGCCACGACACGTAGAAACCGCCGATATTGTCGGCCAGACCGTTCAGCGCATATTTGACCAGATCATAGGTCGGCTTGATCAGCCCTAAGGCACTCAAGCTGCGCGCCTGATCGGGCAGCGTCTCCAAATAGCCCTGCGAAATTACCATCGACTTCAACGTGCTCTCCACATCACCCCGCCGAATCAAGACGCGGGGTACCGCTGACTCGATCGATAAGCCTCGCAAATCCGACACCTGTTGCTCGATCTTGTCCATCTGCACGGACACCTGTGCGTTCGGCGTTGGATAAGATGTCGGCGTCCGCGTAGGCGTAGCCGTGGGTGGAGGTGTGGGTGTCCAGGTGGGAGGAAACGTCGTCGGCGATGGCAGCGGCGTCGGTGTGAAAGTCGGCGTTGCAGTCGGGGCAGCGGCGACGGCCGCCGGCGCGGCGACCTGATTGGCAACCGGCTGATTCGACGGCGTAAGCACGAGCACAATGGCCGCACTGATCGTTACCAGAGTCACCAGTGCCAACGCCACGAGAATCCAGCGTTGCGAGGTCTTGCGGTGAGTTTTGGGCGCGCGTGTAACCGGGGAGGATGTCACCGCCACACGCAGCGCTTCAACATCCGGGTTACCCTCGGGCTGCTCATCAGTCTCGTCTGACCTGGCAGTGTTAGCAGGTTGATCGTCTGCTGACGCTGGCGAGGGTGGCAGCCATGCAGCACTCGACTCGGTCGGCGCAAGGCGAGCGGGTGCTCGATCGGTTTGTGGCCGTGTCGGCTTCAAGGCAGATGTCCGCGCATCCGAAGCCCAGGCAGCGGGCGTCTCAGGTGGCGCCAATAGTCGGGTCAGCCGGGTTTGGGCTTCGGCGTTAGCTGGATTGATCCGCAGCACACGCTGAAGACAATCGATCTTCTGGGATTGCCCGGTCACCGCCTGGCTCAGCAGGAGCCAGCCTCGCTCCGAAGCGGGATTCTGCCTCACGAACTCGGTCAAAAGAGACTGGGCCAGCTGCGGTTTTCCAGCTTGAAGGTAGTCCTCAGCCCGGCGCAGGGCATCGGCAGGTGATGGATTCATCGCAACCCTTTCTTCAGTGGCGATCAGGCGACGTCACGATCATCGGGCTTCATTGTATCACGCTGCGAGGCATAGGCAAGCGGTTCAGCGGAAAGCGTAAGCCTCAAATAAAGTTGCCGGCCGCGTGTTTCCAATTCGGAAGGCCGCGTGCTATACTGTGGTTCGACAACAAAATCGCTCCGCGTGCCGGAAAAAGCGCCCGGCACACATGCGGTGTCCTGCGATGGTCATCCGCAGGATGTACCACAGTGCTCCCGTCTTCGAGGACGCAGATCGACAGCGAGAGGTTGGCTGCAGTGTTTGTCTTTCGTTTTGCGATGTAGTACACTACGTGCGAAGTAGATACAGGCCATTCGGCACAACTGTAGTTGGGGAGCTCCCCGAAGGTCACGAGGCACCAAACCCACATTGGGTAAGTCGCTATGAGGATGAGGCATAAGTGCAAAAGCAAGACGCAGGATACATGAGGCTACTGTGATGAAGCGCTGGAAGTGCGTGCTTAGTGGAATATCGGGTCTGGCCGCTATGGTCGCAGTGCTGATCATGTTGGCGACTCTTCAGCATGCCTCTGTCGTCACAGCGCTACCTGCGAGCGATGATGGAACCTGGATCAGCTACACGGTATCTGACGGATTGCCTTCCAACTCAGTCGGGGGTGGGGTCGCCGTGGACAACGCCGGGCAGGTGTGGGCCGGTTTTAACAATGGCGATTATGCCTATCCATTGCCGACCAATACCTTGATCAGTCGCTTCGATGGCACGAACTGGATCACCTATTCGTTGCCGGGCTGCGTCGCCGCGCCCCTTGCAGCGGAGGCGCAGGTGTATGCGGGCACTCTTTGCGGGGGACCGCATGCGGGTGGTGGCGGCGGGCTGAGCTGGTTGAGCAGTGATGGCTGGGTCAACTTCATGCCTGAAGACGGAATGTTGGGGACCTATGTATCCGCCATTGCGCCCGAAGGCAATAATCGGGTGTGGGTAGCGGCGGGTTACGTTGACATCGAGTATCCATATATTAACTTGCTTGACTACAAGGGCACGTCGAGCAAGGCCGATGATCAATGGACCGTATATGATATGGGTCAACGCTCGATCAATGCTGTCTATTCCATTGCTATTGATCCGGCCGGCAACCATTGGTTCGGAACAGACAAGGGCGTTCTAGTGCTCTTGGCCGATGGTCAGACGTGGATTACCTATACCGCCAATTCGTTGAACTATGTGGGGGATATCGCTTTCGACGCGACAGGTAACACCTGGTTGGCCTCATCAAATATTACGGTCACACGTTTCGACGGTCACACCTGGACGTATTACAACTCTCGCGAAGAGGCCATTCAGGCCAATTTCGCATCCATCATGACTTCATTTAATCGAAACAGGGTGAACCGAGCATTAGCATATTTTAATGGTTTGTGGGCCATCGAACCGGATGCCGG
The DNA here is from genome assembly GCA_017882055.1 of Thermoflexales bacterium. Classification (GTDB taxonomy): domain Bacteria; phylum Chloroflexota; class Anaerolineae; order Fen-1058; family Fen-1058; genus JADGQE01. Next base: position 678 of record JADGQE010000219.1, on the reverse strand, counting down.
CGTATGGATCATAAAATCCAATCCTAACGGAGGCGTTACGGCGGGCGTTGGCTTCTACGATGGGAACGCGTGGACGATCTATACTACTCAAAACTCCGGGTTGGGTAGTGATCTGGATATACGGGGTATTGCTATAGATCAGCAGGGAAACGCGTGGTTCGGCACACGACCTATGAACATGGCCGACAATGGAGGACTCGATGAGTTTGTACCCACACCGAATTTCTCTCTCAGTATTTCTTCAAGCACATTTCTCATTGAACCCGGTGAGGCCGTTTCAACTGACATCCTTGTTGCTCACTTGCGCGGCTGGGTGCCCACGGCTACATTGAGTATTACGGGCCTGCCGCCTGCCACATCAGCCGTATTTAGTTCCAACCCATTGACCCCAACATCATATTCATCGCTCGCTATCACCACCACATCTGCCACGCCGTTGGGAATTTATCCTCTCAGCCTCACAGCGACAGGAAAGGAGGTGACACAAACAGCAGCACTCGCGTTATTTGTTGTGCCGCACGTCTATCGATACTATTGGCCCATTGTCTTTCAAAACTCAGGAGGTGCGAAATGAATCGGAAGGCAGCAATTTTGGGAACAGCACTTCTTATCGGCATATTCTTGTTGATAGGCACATTTCAGGATTCAAGTAAGGTGACAAAAGTTTCCCGATTCTGT
>JADGQE010000218.1 GCA_017882055.1 Thermoflexales bacterium | reverse complement strand
ATCAGGAAGTTCAGCGGTGGCACATCGACGACGGAGAATTCTTTGGCGGACGGTTGATACAAGTGCTTGAATTGTTTCTTGAGATCGATCTTAGGCATGTTGATTTATCTCCTGATTATGATCCTTCGGGTTGAATGACGAAGTTACATCGTGACAGCCGTCGAGCGCTTTGAAGCCCGCAATGGGTTTGATCGTAAGTTGAGTGGACATGGTTGAATGGCTCCAGAGTAGACCCGTGGGGCCTCATAAACCCCACGGGTCTGCGATCGCTATAACTTCTCGACCGGGATTTGAATCTCCGTCACGCAGGTCGGATCATCCTGCTTGCCGGAGCTTTGCAGATACACTTCGCGGTTGGGGCCGACGATGCGGTAGCCGCTGGCTTGAATCCACTGCATCAACGCGCTGTAGGCTTGATTGAGTGTGGTGAATGGGCCGTGATGTACCGCGCAGGCCATCGTATCGGAGCCGGGCAGTTCACGGACCTGCACGCGATCGGTGCCGCCGTGCACGGGCGCGCTGATCACTTCGCACACTTCGACATCGACATCGTGCTCTTTGAACTCCGTGTCGTAGTAGACGGTCAGGCACGGCGCTACAGGCGTAATCTTGTTGCGTCCCAGGAAGCCGCCCAGTTCTTCCCAGAGCTGGCCTTGCGAACTGTAGTTGGCGATCACATCGCGCACAGCGGCCACACGCTGTGGCGTGACTTTCTTGATCACGACATCATAAGTAGACATTTCACGCTCCTGTTGGATTTGGCTCAGCCGCACTTCGACCCGGGCCAGCCGCGCCTGCTCGTCTTCGATGCTCTGCTCGATCTCGGCCCGCTTCAACTTGAGCATGCCGCGGATGTCCGCAGCCGATAGATCGCCGTTCAACAGCTGATCGATCTGCTCGAGCGTGAGGCCGAGATCTTTGAGGGCCAGAATCCGATTGAGCCGGTGCAGCTGATCGGCCGAGTAGTAGCGGTAGCCGGTGAAGCGATCGATCTCGCCTGGCCTGAGCAAGCCGATCTCGTCGTAGTACCGCAGCGTCTTCACCGACACGTAGCCCCAACCCACAACACAATGGGGTAGTCATATCAGCGCGACTGGTATTGCCGGGCAGAAAACGGCGGCAAGATTCGGCCTTAGTGGATGCAGCATTTGTTCATGCAGCTACGCCACAGGCTACTCATCACATTCTCTCGACCGGCAGCTGAATCTCCGTCACGCAGCCTGAATCATCCTGCTTGCCGGAGCTTTCCAGGTACACTTCGCGGTTGGGGCCGACAATGCGATAGCTGTTGGTTTGAATCCACTGCATCAGTACACTGTAAGCTTGGTTGAGCGTATTGAATGGGCCATGATGCACCAGACACGCCATCGTATCGAGGCCGGCCAGTTCACGGACCTGCACGCGATCGGTCCCGCGCACGGGCGCACCGATTACCTCGCACACTTCGACATCGACATCATGCTCTTTGAACTCCGTGTCGTAATAGACGGTCAGGCACGGCGCGACGGGCGTAATTTTGTTGCGTCCCAGGAAGCCACCCAGTTCTTCCCAGAGTGGGCCCTGTGAACTGTAGTTGGCAATCACAGCGCGTACAGCGGCCACGCGCTGCGGCGCAACCTTCTTGATGATGACATCGTAGTTAGACATTTTACTCTCCTGTTCGATTTGGTTCAGCCGGGCTTCAACCCGGGCCAGCCGCGCCTGCTCGTCTTCGATGCTCTGTTCGATCTCGGCTCGCTTCAACTTGAGCATACCTCGCATCTCCGAGGCGGACAGATCACCATTCAACAGCTGATCGATCTGTTCGAGGCTGAGACCGAGATCCTTGAGCGCCAGAATCCGATTGAGCCGGTGCAGCTGATCGGCTGAGTAGTATCGATAGCCGGTGAAGCGATCGATCTCGCTTGGCCTGAGCAGACCGATCTCATCATAATAACGCAATGTCTTGACAGAGACCTGGCTAAGACGCGAGAAGTCGCCTATCTTGAACATGTTCGGACTCCGATCCGGCAGTTTGAAGGACCTTATGACTTTTGACACTCAAAATCGGTAATCACACGCGTAAGACTTTGGCAAAGCGCCCATCACCCAGTAAGCCGACATAGCGCAACAACTCATCCGACCCGTCTCGGAACTGATCAAAGAACCCGCCCACGCGCTGTCTCAGTTCCGGCCAACGATCCGACAGGCGATGGCGATGCAAGACGGTCTGGCGTAGCCACTTCCAGAGTTTCTCGATGGGGTTCAGCCAGCAGGCATACGTCGGTAACCAAGCCATCGTCACATTGGATAACTCGGCCACGGCCGCTTGTACATCGGGATGGGTATGGACATTCCAGTTGTCTTCGATCACAAAGAGATTATCCATCCGGCGATACTGGTGATAGAGTTGCTGATGAAACAAGATGACCTGTTCCCGTCCCACAATATAGTTTTGTCGATAAGATACTTGGCCCGTGTAGGCATTCAATCCACCAATCACACGCCACTGTTGGTTGTTGCAATTGCCATGCACGGCCAAGGGATAGCCATCTGCTTTCGGCGTCCAATCGTGCGCTGCCGTTGGCCAACGATGGTAACTCATCTCATCGACAAAGATCGCAACATTGTGCTGTGGGTCCGCGGCCACGATTTTCAGGCATTTTTCGATGAACCGGACCTTGGTCCGATACTGCGGGTCGGGACTCCAATAATTGATGTAGCCATGTTTCCAGCCAATCCCCAACCGATCCAACACGCGCCAGACGCCACTCAGCGAGTAGTCGCTCAGCCAATCAAAACTGGCGCGCACGACTTCCAAGCGATAGCGACACGGGGCCACGGCCGGACTTGGCGCGCGGGGATCCAGATGCGCCACGTCGGGCGGCTGCCGCAAGCGCTCGGCCACTTCGGCCCGATGGTCGTCCAAATGTGGTCCCCGATAGCCGCCGTGGGGATGCTCCACCAAGCCGTCGAAGCCGTCCGCTTCATAGGCATTCAGCCAGGCATAGATCGTATCCGGGTCGCGCGGCTTGAGCAGGCCCGATCGAGCCACCGCATACGGCGCGTGCCCATCCGCGATCTTCAGGATCGCCGCACAGCGTTCCCGCAGGTAAGGCTTCGGGGCATGATCGCGATGCCAGATTAGGCGCTTGCGCGCGTTGCGGCTTTTGATTTTCAAGGTGCGAAGGTACGCGGCCATGGGAAGTCTCCAACATAAGATGGCCTACCATACCATTACCGATTTTGATTGTCAAAAGTCATCAGGCTTTACTATACACTATCCAGTGGGGGGAGAGTCAAGGCCCAGAAAAGCCCGCGTGCTTAACCTGTTTGCGCCACATGCCTTGACCCTTCAAAAGCGATACGTCATCACAGCCAATGAGGCGTTGGGTATGAGACCCCTTTTAGGGACGCACCAGACGATGGTTGTCGCGGCATAATGAATGCGTAGGTCACTCGCGTGACCTTAGCATAAGGCAGGGCGTTTGCGTTTGATCACCTGTGGCGTTTGAAGTAAAGCCCGAGGACATAGATCGGTAGTGAAGCGGCATTCTCTAGAAGCATCCACCACATGCTAACGAGCCAACTAAGCGCGAGGCTGGTCAAGAAGACTCCGATCAACTACGTGCCTCAAGTATGCTATACTTCGGTCTAATGACAAAACCGCCCCGCGCTGTTGCAAGCAGTCGAGGCAATCGTCTTCCGCCCGCGGCGTGAGCGGCTTCGGGATCGGTTTCTTCGGGGTAACCAGGCGGGTCGCGGAGGTGAGCAACGTGAGGCCAAACGAAAGGAGTATGATCAACAGCGACAGGTCGTAAGCGGCGCGCATCCGGCCAATTCCTTACAAGGCGAGATGCCGTTCTGCTTACCCGATCGAGGGTCATTGCCCACTGCTATCTGGTCGCGAATTATCCCTAGCCAAGAGCGGTGCATCCGATCGTCTTTGCAGGCGGATTGAATGAGGACGTTTTCGTCCATGGCCGATTTCAGAAACCAGATTTTGCTTCACGATGGGTGTAGAGTTGCCCGGCAAAGAAGTGTGGATTATGTAGGGCAGGGCGCCGATCGGTTTGTGACCGGCCTCAAGCCCGGGATCGATTTGCGCTATGGCGACTTGGATATGGCGCACGCGCAAGCCGACAATGCGTGCACGCAAAAGTTGTCAGCGAAAAAGTGAGCCTGAGGTAGGATAGAGGTTGAAGACAACTATTCGACCGGAGGCTCACAACATGGACGATACCACAGAATTGATTCGGGTGCTGGCGCAGCAAGTCGTGACGCTGGTGAAGCAGTCTCTCCGCACCCACGTCACTCCGCAGAGGGCCACGAGTATGGCGTGGATCGAGACCGCACTGCGCGACGTGTTGCGCCAAGTCGGCGCAGAAGCTTTGGGGCAGTTGTTGAGTGGGTCGCCGAGTACGCCAGTGGCTGAGTTAGCGTGTGCCTGTGGGGCACGCTGCATTATCAACGCACGCGGCCCGCGACGGTGCTGAGTGTGTTTGGACGCGTGTATGAACGCGCGTATTAGGCGGGGTGTGCGTGTGGTCAGGGCCATGCGCCGATCGATGAAACGTACGGGCTGCATGCGGGTCAGGTGAGTGCTGGCCTCGCCGAGTTGCTGACTTTGGCCGGGGTGGAATTGGCGTTTGAGCATAGTCGCCGATGGTTGAAAGGGTTCCTGCTGTTTGACGTCTCAGAGAATACGATTCGACAGGCCACCCAAGCACTCGGGCAGAAGCAGACGGCGGACGAAACGCAGCTACGTGACCAGAGCCAAGATCCGACTTGGCTGCAGGCGCACTTGCGCACAGCCGACCCGATTCCGACGCGACTGTATGGCTCGCTCGACGCAGCCAAAGTTCGGATTGAACCCCGCAAAGAGGCTGAAAAACGGGCCGAAACAGAGACCTGGCGCGATCTGAAAGTCGGCTGCTGGTATGAAGCCGAGCCGGGCCAGCCGACATTCCGCTACGACACCAGCGACGCGGTCTAGTATCCGGTAGGGCCGTATCTGTGCCTGACGCGTATCGCAGATTATCCTTCAACTGCGCGGCGGGCGCATTCCGCCTAGCGTGCCACCTCGGCTATGCCGAGGACATGGCGCAGGGTGCGAGTCGCCCCCAATTTGAAATGCACCGCTCCGCGTTGAGCAAGATTGCAACGGCAGACTGAAGACCTTATAATGTGAAGTGTATCGGGACAGTGGGCAGCACGGTGTGCCTCAGACTCCCACAAGGGAGAACTCATGTCCAATGTTTATGCGGCCGAGACGGCTGAGACTATCCTGGTTGTCGATGATGCGCCCGAACTCTTGCGCAACATTGAGGCCATGCTGCAAGAGTCCGGGTATCGAGTATTGACGGCGTCCGATGGCGCAGCAGCGCTGCAGGTGAAGAAACAATAAGCCCATTGCGCTGTTCTCGGCGGACAAAAGAAAGGGCCTAAGATGAACCAGTTAACCCACATTTTGCATCTGGAAGACGACCCCGCCGACGCGGAGCTCATTCAGGCCACGCTCGAATCGGCGGGAATCGTTTGCCAGATAACGCGTGTCCAGAACCGTGACGAATTCACCCAGGCGCTCCAGCAGGGTGGATACGACCTCATCCTCGCGGATTATCGGCTGCCCGCCTACGATGGCATGTCGGCATTGCAGCTGGCACAAGAACTTCGTCCTGACCTTCCCTTTATCTTTGTCTCCGGCACCATGGGCGAGGATGCAGCCATTGACGGCTTCACTCAAGGTGCGACCGATTACGTGCTCAAGCAAAAGCTCTCGCGTCTGGTACCGGCGGTTGAGCGAGCGCTGCGCGAGGCGGAGAATCGGCAAGAGCGCCAGCGAGCGGAAGAGGCGCTGCGCGAGAGCGAAGGCCGATATCGCCTTTTGGCTGAGAATGCCAGCGATATCATCTTCACGATGGACATAGACTTCCACTTCACTTATATTAGCCCGTCTGTCACCCGGATGCGTGGCTATACTGTCGAGGAGGCCATGGCGCAGACCATCATCGAGGTCTTGACGCCTGCTTCGCTGGAAATGGCGATGAACGTCTTCCAAGAAGTGCTAAAGACAGAAGCGAAGGACCCTAAGAATTCGGTACAGACGCGCACACTCGCGTTGGAGGAGAACTGCAAAGACGGCTCGACCGTTTGGACTGAAACCACCTTTACGCTTCTGCGCAACGCGCAAGATCAGCCCATTGGACTGCTGGGAATTACGCGCGACATCACCGAGCGCAAGCAGGTCGAGGAGGCACTGCATTTGCAGAGCACGACCCTGGAAGCCGCGGCCAATGGAATTGTCATTACCGATCGGCAGGGAACCATCCTGTGGGTCAATCCGGCTTTCACGCAGTTAACTGGTTACTCTGCCACAGAGGCGATTGGCCAGAACCCGCGCATCCTAAAATCAGGTATGCAAGCCCCGGCCTTCTACCAGAATCTCTGGAACACCATCCTGTCTGGACAAGTCTGGCACAGTGATGAAGTGATCAATCGACGCAAGGATGGCGCGTTGTACATGGAAGAGATGACGATCACTCCCGTGCAGCAAACGCCCGGGGGAATCAGCCGCTTTATTGCCATCAAGCAAGATGTCACCGAGCGCAAGCGGACGGAGGAGGCGCTACGCGCCAAGGTTGCTGCGCTGCAAATGCTGTCCGACATCGGCCAGGCGATCATCTCATCCCTCGATCTGGATCGGATGCTGCTCACCTTGTTGGAAGAGGTGCGAGAAGCCACCGGGGCCGAGGCGTGCTCCGTCGCGCTTATCGATAAGGTATCCGGCGACCTGGTGTTTCGACAGGCTGTCGGCGCAGCCGTTCATGATGTGATTGGCTTGCGACTGCCACTGGGTGAGGGCCTGGCCGGCTGGGTGGCGCAGCACCGGCAATCGGTGTTGGTGTCGGACGCGTCCGTCGATGCGCGCGTCCGCATCCTGGCCGA
>JADGQE010000217.1 GCA_017882055.1 Thermoflexales bacterium | reverse complement strand
AAGACCACGCCCACGATGACGGCCAGCAGCCAGCCGCCGATCAACACGGGCAGAGGAAGACGATTCCAAATTGAGTTGTCTTTCATAGAGTGTTTTCTCAGTTAAAGAAACCAGGTTTCTTAGGGGTGAGAAACCTGGTTTCAAAGGTTTACAAATGATGACATAACCGGTTGGCAAATCTCTGCCGCAAAACCCATCAATCTCTTAGGTCTGCCCCCGCAACCAACTGAGATGGTAAGCCGATTGTATGATACGTCACGGCAAAAGTCAACCGAGAAGACCCCGTGGTTATTGACAAGTTTGGGCTTCATCAAAAAGAAAAGGACTGGCTCAAGAATGCCAGTCCTTCGTCAAAGTTATTGGTGATCAGGAGAATACTTAGCGCTGTTGTATTCGATCTTTGAGCGACTCGAAGGCGACTCTGGTCGAATCGTTGGACGGCCCACCGACGACCAGCAACGTTAAAGTGCGTCCTTCTACACCCACGAACCAATAGTACACACCGCCCGTTTCCGGATCAGTGACCCGGATATTCTGGCCTGTTACTTTTTTGTTTATGGCCGGAGATGCATCTGGCACCAAAACGGGTCGCAACGACTGCGACTTTTCGCCATGCAAACCGTATTCCGTGAATGCCCGGGCCTGCTCTTCGGCTTGATTGGCGTTCTGATAGCGATAGAGGTAATGGGCGATTTGGAATTTCCCGACCGTGGTGATCTCGTAGGCTTCCAAAAACTCGTGAACACGCACGGCGGCGCTGCTGGACGAGTTAATCGGTTGCGAAAGATCATCGAGCTTGGTTGGACCATTGCTCAAAACGGCAGTGCCTTCCGGCAGTTCGCTTTTCTGAAGCGCCATTTCGGCCAGCGGTCGCTCACCTTGAGCAAAAACGTTGCTCACAGAAAGCACCAAACCCGCCATAGCGATCAGTCCTACAAATGTGATTAGTATGGCTACCTTCTTAGGGTTCATGATTGTCCTCCATAATATTTAGAGCTGGATCCAGTGGATAATCCAACAAGTCTCAATCGATCCACATGGTGGCCTGATAATAAAAGGCGTTCCAACGCTCTGGTATTTGACCACTCAAGCAAAAATTTGCAAAGAGCCAACATTTTGGCAACAAGAGTACTGCGTAGTTAGGCCCCCACCAGTTCCAAGTGCTGATACAGCCAGACCCCGAGTATAGACAAGTGGCATTGTCTCCGCCAGGTCCAAGATAATGCTGATTGTAACCGTTTGAGCCACTAAACCAAGCGCCATAGTGAGGCACAAAAAAAGGGTCGTTAAAAGCCCAGGCCACCTGATAGGCTCTATTGGTTGTCCAAAAATTAGGGCTGGGCGAAGTAGATGCCGCGCCAGCCTCCATCATTTCGGCCAGGTAAACATTACGGTCGTGCGCCGTCAGCACCAACGTAATGGTCTCCGGGCAATTGGTATACATCCACCTCTCAATTTCAGCGGGACGCGGGCCGGGCATTATCAAATCTAAGAGCAAAATGTGGGGTCGAAGTTGGGCGGTGAGTTGCTGCGCTTCGAGGCCATCCTGGGCCTCGCCGACAATTTGAATGTCGGGCGCTTCCTTCAAGCTGGCGCGCAGGCCTTCACGCGTGACGGCGTGATCGTCGACTAGTACCAGGCGGATGGTTTCATCACTTGCGCACATATTGTGAGGTAGAGTTACGAGCTCACTGGTCGCGCCACAGTCGAGCTGCAAGCGAAACCGGGTTCCTTAATTAGGAACCCGGTTTCAAGGAGTCAGAATTTAGCGTGAGCCGACCACGGCCCCAAGCGCATCGCACGCCGGACATGAATCGCCCGGTCGGATGATGGCGTAACCGGCCTGCGGATCGCTGCCGTAGAAAGTGAAGTCGACGTTGAAGACGATCATCATACGGACCTTGCCGCTATTGGCCGAGATGGAAGCGGCTTGCGCCAGCCATTGTGCTTGCTGGGCAACCGTGGTATTAGCCGCCCACGCGAACCCTGGGGCAGTCGATTGCAGCGACGGGTAACCTTCAGGCGTCAGGTAGCCCAACTCCGTGAAGCAAACTTTGCGCGCGCCGCCGAAAGCACCATAGTACAGATTCAGCGTCGGCAGGAAATACCAGCTGTAGTGATCGCCTTCGGGCCGCCCCGACGAGACGTCGGGCGGGGTTGTGCCGGCGTTGTGGTGCGCGCCGATGCAGTCCATGTAATTCGCGGCGCCGGCTTCGGCCATCTGAGCGAGAAACACATCATCATTGCAGCCGCCGGCTTGACAGCCACCGGCAAAGAAACCGGTCGGGGCGGGTGCCGCACTGATCACGATCGTGTTAGGATTGGCAGCCTTGATCGCCGGGTAGGCTTTAGCCAGTAGCGCCGTGTAGTTCGCGCCACTGATCTGTCCGTTGGGCCATTCGCGGTCGATGTTTGGCTCATTCCAGACTTCGATCGCGTCAGCGCCGGACGAGGCCATCTTGGCAACATCACGGGTGTATTGATCCTGGTAGCCGGGGTTCATCACCTGGCCCGAATCGCCCTTCACCGACAGCAAAATCTTAAAGCCCTTGGAGTGCGCGATGTTGATCGCGCCTGACTCGTCGCCGCCACCGCTCTGAATCTTGACCCACGCCATACCCGCTTTCTTCATCAAATCGGGGCGACGGAAGTTATAGACCTGGCCGCCGATCTCGAAGCCACCGATATTGCCGATCGGCGCGACCGGCCCGGTTGCCGCAGCCGGTCCGGTTGCTGCAGCCGTTACGGCGCCCGCCGGCGGATCGCCGGCCTGAATGACCGCGCTCATCTGTGTGCCGAAATTGCCCTGCGCATTTTTCAACTGCCAGATGCCCGTATACTTGCCGTATTGGTCAGGTGCGGTGAGTTGCACACTGACTTCAACTTCAGTGTTGGTGGGGACAACACCCACTTTCACGGTGTCGGGCGTGCCCAGATTGGTGCCTTGGTTGAAGATCAACACGGTATCGTCGGCCCAATTACAAGTGCCGGTGTTGCGCAGGCGCCACGTCTTGGTAAAGGCTTCGCTGTTCTTTAATTTTGTGCCGTCGGGCACAGTGACGTCGGCGACAAAGGCGGCGTTATAGCAGGGTTGGCTGGAAGCCACCGTGGTCGTCGTGCCTATCGTGGCCGTCAAGGCAGCGGCCGAAGTAAGTGCGGTGGTCGTACCGAGTGCGGTGGTCGTGGTCGTGACCCCTCCGGCAGTGACCGAAGACGCCACGTTGATCAGGCTGCTGCCCAGCTTATCGGGGCCGATCGAAGCCACGACATTGTAACTGCCTGCATCGGCCGGTGCTGTAAACGTGATCGTCGTATCGGTCACGGGCCGCGTGGTCTTGAGAATTTGTTTCCCATCGGACGAGGCGACCTGCCACGCGACTTCGATGCCGGGCGGTTCATTGGCTGAAACCGATTGTTGACGGTAGCCGGTGAGGACGCCGGCAAAATCAGCGGGCACACCTTCCCTGGGCAGACTGCTAATCACGACGCCGCGCAAGTGGCGCGGCAGTAACAGATTGAGCCGCTGGGCGAGGCTGGCGGCGGTATTGACGACTACCGCATGAATTGCGCCATCGCTGGTGTATTTGAAGCGATAAATCTGGGTGGCATCATCAAAGCGATAGTCGCTGACTTGCGCGGGATTGTCCAACGCAAGCGTGATGGATGCGCCGCCGGTAACGGTGACAGGCGCAGTGGACTTCAGCTGGCCGAGCGGTTTGGTCGCTTCGACGTAAGAGATTTCGGTTACGGTATTGTTCAGCGTATCGAGGCTGGATACGGACAGAATCGGCTGGAACTTGTTGCGGCTGACTTGCGTGGGTGCCCAATTGAGCAGCGCGAACGCGACGCCGTCACTGAGATAACTCGACGGGTCCTGCCCAAAGTCCGATTGGACGATATCAGCGGCCAGGCCAATGGCTTGCCAGTCATAACCGGCGGTATCGGGTGCGCCATTCGGATCGATCGTGGGCGCGGGCAGTACCACCGCCAGCAGCTTGTTCTGAGCCTGCACGCTGGTCGCAAGTTTTTGAATGAACCTGGCGAAAGCGGTTTTGTCATCGGTTGTCAAACCACGATAATTGATGGCCACACCGGCAAAGTTGCTGCGGCCCGCCAGTTCCGTCAAAGCGGCGATGTGCGCTTGCTGAACATCATCGGCCGAAAGCATAGCGTGTATGCTGTCGATATCAGTGGATCCATCATCGGTCCAATTGCGAACGATCGGGAAAATGCGAGCATTGCCGGCCACGGGCAGCGCTCCGGCCTGGGCCATCAGCATGCCGCCATCGCTGATCGACCAGCCGGGCACGTAGAGCTCATTGATCAGGCTGGCCGTTTCGGCGGGCACACTCTGATCAGGCTTAGCTTGCGCGCCGATGAAAGGCGCAACCGAGGCGGTCTGGAACAAGGCCACATTCTTGGGCATCGACATGACCTGTGCGGAAACGGTCCGGCTACTGGTATCGAGGTAAGCGCCTAGCCACGCCCAAGTAGTGCCGTTCCACGCATATAGATCGAGCGTGTCGATCGCTCCGGCATTGTCCGGGATTTTGACCGCGAAACTGGCCGAGGTGGGCGTGGTGCTGCACGGATTGATCTGGTAAATCGGGCTGTGCAAGACCAGATTGACGGGCAGCGCACTGCGCGCGGCGGCCAGATCATCACCGGCTTGGCCCGCTTCAAATTTGGCTTGCGCAACCGATTGAAGTTTTAGCTCCAGCGATTGTGCCGGATCTGACAGCGCCACGGTCAAGCCGTCATCGGTTGAAGTGGCGGGGGTGTTGGTATCGAGTGTCACGCCGGAGCAAGACAGTCCGACTCGCTCGAAGAGCGAGACGGGCGGCAGCACCAGGCCGATGATTACCAGCACGGCTATCAAGCCGTAAATCAAGGTGTTGCGCCCGCCGATCCTGGCTAGTATGTTGTCCATATTTCGATTGTGTTCCTTTCCTCTCAATGTCTATGGAATCGATTAGCAGTCTTTATCCACATCCAGATTATTGGAGGGATTTACAAAAAGTGACGGCCCAACTTCTCCGTCACATCGGTTCACAGGCCGAGCGATGCCTGGCACCTCTCTGCCCCTGGGGTATGGCCGGACGCCCTCGACTTCCCTGTGGGAGTCGGACAGGGCGTGAGGGGCCACACTAGAGATACACGCCACACCTGGCGCTGACCATGGCTTGCCAGGCAAGCGTGGGTAAGGCCGAGCCGTAAGTGGCCGGGATTCTAACATGGCTGAAGTGAATCCGCAAGCGCACCCCTGCCTTTTCCATCATGGGTGCTTAGGTGGAAAAACCTGACCAGCCGTCTGGGGAGTGTCCGTTGACAAGTTTGGTTGCATTATCTGTATGGGCTTAGTATAATACACTCATTCTTGATTCGACCTGATCGGATTTAGTACCTGTCCAGCTTGCTTCTCCGCAAGTTGGCTGCGTGTGGAGGACATTTGTTAACTCAATCACAGCATCTGACTAGAAAACGGATTGGCGTGATCTCGATCGCGCTGATCTTCGTGATCGTGGCTGCAGGTTGCGGCGCAGATTCGGGGCCGAATGTGCCGGCCGCACCACGCAGCGTTCCAACTGCAACGCTGCCGCCAGCAGCAGGCGGCCCGACTGCAGTTGCCCCGGCCGCGCCACCACAATCAGCGGCGGCGCCGTCTGCCGCGGCGATAGTGAATGGCACATCCATTCCACTGGCCGCCTACCAGCTAGCAGTCGACCAACGCTTCCAGGCTCAGGCCCAGGAACAAGGAATTGATCCCAATTCGCCGCAGGGTCAAGCGTTGCGAGCGCAGACTAAGTCTCAGGTGCTTGACGGCATGATCGACGATGTGCTGATCGCTCAAGAGGCGGCCAAAGAAGCTGTCGCGGTGTCTGATGCTGATCTGAATGCGGCCATGCAAGGAATGATCACGGATGGCGGCGGGCAAGCTGCGTTTGATCAAAGCCTGGTCGCGGCCGGCCAAACACTCGACGATGCCCGGGCTGTGCAGCGCACCCAGATGTTGAACAACTTGATGCGTGATCGTGTGCTGGCCAACGTACCGACGACGGCCGAGCAAGTGCACGCGCGCCACATTCTGGTCGATTCACAGGCAGCGGCCGATGCGCTGCTGGCCCAGCTCAAGGCCGGCGCCGACTTTGTGCAGATGGCCCAGCAATCTTCAAAGGATTCAATGACCAGCCCTAAAGGCGGTGATATGGATTGGTTCCCGCGCGGCTGGCTCCCATCCAAAGAAGTTGAGGATGCCGCTTTTGCGCTGCAACCCGGCCAGATCAGTGACGTGGTGCAGAGCGCCTTTGGTTTTCATATCATTCAAGTGATCGACCGCGATCCCAATCGGGCGCTGCCACCTGAAAAGCTACTGGAACTGCAGAAGCAGGCTTTTGAAAAATGGCTGGCCGGTTTGCGCGCCGCGGCCAAGGTCGAACGACTGGCGGGACAATAGCGGGTTGGAAGCTGGAGGCCGGAAGTTAGAAATTGGTAGCCTCCAATACCCGATCTCCAATCTCAGTAACCTGGGGTGAATGATGGCACACGACAAATCACCGCTTCAACCGGGCGGACGCGGGTCAGGGCTGAATGCACTATCCACGTTGTTTCTTGGCCTGACCATCGTCGTCACGTTGTATTATGTGGCCGTCATCCTTTTCCCGAATGCAGGCTTTAATCCGTTTCGGCCGCGCCCGACGGAAGTCGCTCAAATCGTGACCGCTACACCGACTCCCACTGAGCAGATCTCGACGTTTACGCCCACACCCGTGATCATTTACACCCCTACCCCCACACGAGTTCCCTTGACGCCGACGCCGACGCGCACGGAGCGACCGACGCGCACACCGCTGCCGACCGAGACATCCACGCCCTCGATCACCCCTACACCTACCGAGGATATGTGCAAGACGCTCAAACTTCTGGGTCC
>JADGQE010000216.1 GCA_017882055.1 Thermoflexales bacterium | reverse complement strand
CTTGAGCTGGCGGCCAGTCTTGCGAGCGACGACGCCTTTGCCGGCTCTGATGAGCTGAATCTTTGCCGGGAGCGGAACTTCGATATCGAAGTTGATTGCACCTACCCGCAGAATGTCCCAGCCGGTCTCGGCGTATTCGGACGCGCTGCGCGCCGTGAAGCGAAAGCCTTTGGTCGAGCCGATCAGATCGTAGCCCGCCCAGCCGTGGCCCGCGCCCAGCGCCGCGTAGATGAGCTGCTTATCTCGATCGACATCGCCCAGCAGCGGCGCATCGATCAGTAAGTGCGTGTTGACGCAGCGAAAGAGGTACTCGTAGGGGAAGATCACGCGCTTAATCGGTCCCATTGACATGGGCGTGCCATGTGCGTCGGCGCTGCCGAAACCAGCCACATGTCGGCCTGATGCGAGCAGTTCATCCCACAACTTCAGCGTACTGTTGAATGGGCCGCGAATTGCCCGGTGCGGCTTCAGAGCGTAGAGCAGGGCAATCAGTTTGTTCGGCAGCCGTGCTTTGAATTCCGACATGTAATTCCAGATTTCGATTCCGGTGTAACCCTCGATATCCCAATCGACCCACGGAATACCCGGTTCGTGCGCGAAGCCCAGTGCGTAATCGAAGGGATGCGCGATGAAGGCCAATCCGCCGCGCTGCCGCACCGCATCGATCAATTGCTGCGGATTCTCGGCGCATTGGCTCAGCTCGGCTTCTGCGCCAAAGACCAGGCAATGATCGACTTGCGGCCAGCGTCGGGGATTATGGACTTCTTCGCCGATCAAGGTCAATACGTTGTGGTGATAGCCCTGCGGCCCATCCACCCACAAATTGTGATCGGTCACGATGACGAAATCGAGGCCGGCCTTCGAGGCTGCCTGCGCGATGGCGTCGTGATACCATTCGCCGTCGGAGTAGGGCGTATGCATGTGTAAGTTGCCGATAACTTCGTGTGACACTGAGTCTTCCTTGGAATCTAAAACAGACCTGGCTGAGACGGTGTCTGTGATGGTGGCAGTGTGTTGAACCCATTTGCTGCGGCCCACTCTGCGCCTGGCCCGGCCCAACGATAACGCTCCAGGTCGATCTTGCCGCGTTGATCGAAAACAACGCCCTCGGCTTCCAGGCGCATGCGCTGCCTGGCTGATCCATCGCCCGATCGCAGTGAAATCTTGCCCTGGGCATTGATCACCCGCTGCCACGGCACATCGTCCGGACAATTCGCCATCGCATAACCGGCGATACGCGCATCGCAACCTTGCCCGACAATCGTCGCCACGTCGCCGTACGTTGTGACCTGGCCACGTGGCACCTGTCGGGCGGCTTGATAGATGCGGGGAAATAGGGCGCGCGTTTGCGGATCGATCTGCATGAGCAGGATTATACCTGTGCCACCATCTCGATGCAAACGCAGCTGCACGTGAGTGCTATTCGATTTTGCCGGTTGCATTCTGGCCAGACTCGAATAGAATTAGATGACTCGTTCACAGGAGGCTACGCATGGAAATTCTCGGCATCGACATCGGAGGTTCGGGTATCAAAGGTGCGCCAGTCGATGTGGGCACGGGTGCCCTGGCCGCGGATCGTTTCCGCATTCCGACGCCGGAGCCATCTCTGCCGGATGCGGTCGCGGCCGTCGTCGTCGAGATCGCGCAGCACTTCAACTGGCGCGGGCCGATCGGCTGTACGTTCCCGGCGGTGGTGAAGAACGGCGTCACGCTCAGTGCGGCCAATGTCGATCGAGCGTGGCTGGGCGCCGACGCGCAAAACTTATTCGCGCGTGAAACGGGTTGCCCGGTGTTGGTACTTAACGATGCCGATGCGGCGGGCATCGCCGAGATGCAATTCGGCGCAGGCAAAGACCGCCCGGGCGTCGTTTTGCTGCTGACGCTCGGTACGGGCATTGGCAGTGCCTTGTTTGTCGACGGGTTGCTCGTGCCCAATACGGAATTCGGTCACATGATCCTGCCGCGTGGCAGCGAAGCCGAACACTGGGCGGCCGATCGGATTCGCACGGAAAAAGATTTGAGCTGGAAGAAGTGGGCCAGGCGTCTGAGCGAGGTGTTGACCTGCTTAGAGATTCTCTTCTCGCCCGATTTGTTTATTCTGGGCGGCGGTGTGAGTAAGAATCACGACAAGTTCATGCCGTTGTTGAAGGTCCATGCGCCGGTTGTCCCGGCTCGATTACTCAATGAAGCTGGCATTGTCGGTGCGGCCTTAGCCGCGAAAGACCTGGTTACCCAATGAAACGACAGCCCCGGTTTCTTCAAGAAACCGGGGCTGTTTTACTTGCTCAGAATAAGCCCCACTCGGCCGGCGGGCCGCCTTCCATCATCGACGGCTCCCACATCTCCATGCCCAGGATGAGCTTGACCGGCGTCTTCAAATGCTTCTCAGCCGCGCGGCGCATCTGCTCGATGATTGCCGGGCCATACGGGCAGAACGGCGTCGTCATGATCACCGTCAGTTCGGTCAGATCAGGTTGGATATTCAGCTTGCGGATGAGGCCCAGCTCGACGACACTCATGCCGAGTTCAGGATCCATAACCGATCGCAATGCATCGCGTAACGCCTGCTCTTCTTCGGTATAGACTTGTTCTTCAGCGGGTTCGGCCATGTTAGCTCCTATGCATTCTGTGTGATGTGAAACGTGCAAACGTTATCACCGTGAGTGACGCAGGCTTGACGCTTGACCGGCGCGCCGAGCGCCGTATTCATCAGGCGCAGATCGAGTTCACACACTTCGGGATGGCGGTTGACGACGTATTGATACGGGCAATTATACTGCGTCAATACAAAATCGTCTGCACCGATTTTTTCCAGCTTTGACATGAAGCCTTCTTCGCCCAGCAGTTCGAGCAGCGTGGCGACTTTCTGCTCCAGTGTTTTGCCTTGCAGCGAGGCCGCGTGCTCGGCTGCAATCTCGTCGCCGATTCGTTCGAATAGGTTCTGAATATCCGCTTCGGTCAACCGGTTTTTCAAGGTGTCCAGCAGCCGATCGCTCAAGCGATGATAACTCTGCGGGAATTTCTGCATGGCTGCATCGCGCAGTGAAATCACATTGCGCGGACGGCCGACGCCCTGCCGGGTAGGCGTGACTTCCAGCAAGCCATCACGCTGTAGGACGTTGATATGGTAATGCACCGTCACCGACGACAGGCCCAGCATCTTCGCCAGTTCGGTTATGTCGGCCTGACCCTTCTCCCGCAAAATCTGCAATATATCTTGTCGCGTGTCTTGCATAGAGCGCGCTCGTTTTCTCTCTTGGCTATTATTTTGTCTCTTGAAAAGATTATAGCATACGGCCTCCATCTGTCAATATTTATCATTATTATCTATTTTATTGATTATTGCTTGGGCCGATACTTCGCCATGACCCTCTGCAATTCATCGAGCGGCAGCGCATAAACGGTATGGCCTTTGAAGCCCGTCATTGTCTCCGCGGCTGTCAACGCATTCAGAATCGATTCCTCAGTCGCTTCGGCTACCGCATCAAATAGTGGATTCAAATGCTGGTGTGGCAGCATCTTCAAGTCGATCGGTTTTTGCGCTGTTTCTGGGACATGGTTACCCGTGGAGAAGGCTAGGAAAATGTCGCCGCTGCCGTTGTGACCCACGCCGCCGGCGCGTGCCAGTCCGACCGTTGCTCGCTGGGCTAAGCGTTTGCACTGCGAGGGATCAGGGGCGCATCGGTCGCGACGATGATGATGATCGATCCATCGGCGGCGCGGCGTTCCTTGCCGGGCGTCGGCGTACGGTTTTCGTCGATCTCGCGCCCGACCGGCACACCATCGACTCGCAGCCGCCGCCGATCGCCATAGTTGGTTTGAACCAGCACGCCGACTGTGTAGCAACCACTCTTATTTTCAACCACGCGCGACGCAGTGCCGATGCCGCCTTTGAAGTCGTGGCAGATCATGCCCGTTCCGCCGCCGATATTGCCTTCGACGACCGCTCCGGTCTTGGCGGCGGCGATCGCTTGATAGACGTGCGTTTGAGTGACGTGCGGTGCGTCGATGTCATTGAGCCAGCCGTCGTACGTCTCAGCTGCAACCGGCAGCGAGAACATGCGTGTGTGATCATGTTCCTGACCATAGCTGCCGAGCGCATCGCGCACCACACCGAGCTGGGCCGTATTGGTCAGGGCAATCGGTGAGCTCAGCACGCCGGACTCTTCGATCCAATGCACGCCCGTCATTTCGCCGGTGCCGTTTCGCAAGGACGAGATCGAGCAACTCGTGCTGACAGCGCCGGTGGCTTCATTTGAGGGTTACCTCGGCTGGCTCAACGAAGTGATGGGCGATCTATCCGATAAGATTCGCATCATCGATGAGTCGACGGCGGCGGCGCTGGGCTATGCCGTGACCGAGCCGGAGGCGCTGGTGCTGGTGTTTGATTTCGGCGGCGGCACGCTCGATTTGTCGCTGGTGCAGCTGCCGGAAAGCACGGAACAATCCGGCGGCTTGTTGCGGCGTCTGCTCAAGGGGCACGTCAGCAAATACTCCGCACGCGTCATCTCAAAAGCCGGCCGCGTCATTGGTGGCAGCGACATCGATCAATGGCTGTTACGGGAAGTGCTCAAGCGTACCGGTCTCTCGCTTGAAGAACTGGGCCATGACTACACGCCGCTGCTGACTGTGTGCGAGCAAGCCAAGATTGCTCTGTCCAGTACGGAATCTTTCGATCTGAAATTTGAGGCGGCGGGCAGGGCTTATGACCTGACCATCACCCGGACCGAGCTCGAAGCATTGCTCGAAGCGAATGGCTTCTACACAACGCTGCGCTATGTGGTAGACAAAGTCATGCATGTGGCGCATCGACGCAGTATTTACAAAGAAGACATCAACTACGTGCTGCTGGTCGGTGGTGTGTCGCTGATGCCGTCGGTGCAGCGAGCGCTGAGGGAATACTTCGGCGATTTGGCGGTGCGCGCCGACAAGCCGTTCACCGCGGTCGCCGAAGGCGCGCTGCAATTGGCCGCCGGCTATGGGCTGGAAGATTATCTTGCCCACGGTTATGGGTTGCGGTATCTCGATCCTGAAACAGGCCGGCCCGAATACGACGAGATCGTGCCAATGGGCAGCCGTTATCCGATCGCGCATCCGATCGAAGTCATCCTCGGCGCGGCCCATAAGAATCAAACCGAGATCGAACTGGTCATCGGCGAGGCTGAGTAGTAACCTGGCGAGCCTTAAATACCCAAGATATGGCGTCGCTCAGCTCGCTCAGAGGGCCAATTTGAAAATTGGCGAAGGTATTGACCGGCAGTAAATAGTAAAAGCACGCCGCCTGGCATAAGGTCGGGCGGCGTGCTGAAACCTGGCTGCATGTGGCCGGTTTATCATGTATCCAGATCGACTTCAGTAAGGCCGGCCATTTTAAGTAAGTGGTTTAAGAGTCCTACCTTCAGCGGCTGATTCCCGTGAATCGGCACTGACAACCGGACTGTACTTCCGGGTTTGCCGTAAATGTGATGACTGCCGTTAATCCGCAATAGTGACCAACCGTGCTGCTCCAGCACGCGTGCCAATGTTTTGCCGGAAACGGCCTTCATACGGCAATTTCCAGAATGCGATCTTTAGGGGAAGTCGGCAGCTGATCAATCGCCACGGACAAGCAGCCCTCGACTGCCTCATATAAATTCTGTAGAAGTTCCTCGAAGGTTTCACCTTGTGTGGCACAACCTGGAATTGAGGGAACTTCGGCCCAGTAGCCACCTTCTTCGGCTTCGTGCACAACGACTGCCAGTTTCACGATTTGATCTCCTTAAGTGATGCAGCAATTCTCAATTTGACCAGCTGTCATTCTGCGGAGTGCTGGCCTGCCCTGCTGCTGTTGGCAGGGTTGCGACTAAGAATATCGGTTGGCCGCGCGAGATCCTGAGCGTAGCGAAGGATGACAGTTCCGAAATGAGAATTGCTGTTAATGATGTCTTAGATTTCCAAGCGTCGTCTCCCTGACTGCGCTTTCGGATATGGCTCAATTGTAGCATCGCAGCCGATAATTGCCAAGCAACTAAATAAATAAGATATTATTGATAAATATTGACAGCCCCATACCAGCATGTTATAATCACCGCAAGTACAATGAAACCTCGCGAGGGCTGTACTTGGAGATTGCCAATCATCAGTATCACCCTCGCAAGGCGCTAAATATTGCGTGGAGGATCATAAGTCGCATGGGTGAAGTTTTGGACATTCGTGACCTGCGGGTCAATGTGGAAGATAAGGAAATTCTCAAGGGTGTCAACCTCAAAGTAGAGCAGGGCGAAGTTCACGCTTTGATGGGGCCAAACGGTTCAGGTAAGAGCACGCTGGCTTACAGTTTGCTGGGTCATCCCGGTTACACCGTGACGGGCGGCGAAGTCATTTGGAAAGGGCAGAACATTCTGAAACTCAAGGCCGATGAGCGATCGCGGCTGGGTTTATTCCTTGCTTTTCAGTACCCGGTTTCGATTCCG
The DNA here is from genome assembly GCA_017882055.1 of Thermoflexales bacterium. Taxonomy (GTDB): domain Bacteria; phylum Chloroflexota; class Anaerolineae; order Fen-1058; family Fen-1058; genus JADGQE01. Next base: position 535 of record JADGQE010000216.1, on the reverse strand, counting down.
GGCGTGACCGTGGCGAATTTCCTGCGAACCGCCCTCAACGCGCGGATCAAAGCCAACGAAGCCACTCAGGCGGGACCGCTGGTAGCGACTGAAGCGGCGGGCAAGAGCAAGGGGATTTCGATTCCTGAATTTCGCAAACTGCTCATGGCGAAGATGAAAACGCTGGGCATGGATCCGGCGTTTGCGGCCCGTTATCTCAACGATGGCTTCTCGGGCGGCGAGAAGAAGCGCACCGAGATTTTGCAGATGGCGATGCTCGAGCCGCAGATGGCGATTCTTGACGAAACCGACTCCGGACTCGACATCGACGCGCTCAAAGTGGTGGCCGAAGGGGTCAATCGATTGCTCGGACCCAGTATGGGCGCGCTGGTGATTACGCACTATCAACGTCTGCTGGATTATATCAAGGCCGATCGGATCAGCATCATGTTTGAGGGCCGCGTCGTTCTATCGGGGGGACCGGAATTGGCGTTGGAATTGGAAAAGACAGGCTACGAACACATTCGTGAGACTTACGGCGACAAAGCGTTAGCCT
>JADGQE010000215.1 GCA_017882055.1 Thermoflexales bacterium | reverse complement strand
GAGCAAAGGCATATTGCTGTTCGCGCTCACGCGCCACTTCCGACAGGTTCTGCTGCGCGTCTTGCAAGCGAGCCGCCATCTCGTTGAATTCGATAGCCAGGAATTCAAGTTCATCGCCGGTCTGCACGCCGGTGATACGCTGCGAGAGATCGCCGGCCGCCAATTCAGCGGCGCCGCGCCGCAGCTTGGCAATCGGCTGCACGACGCGTCTGGCAATGTAGAAGCCCATCACGATGATCGAGATCGCCGAGAGCAACACAAGGCCTGCACCCACCAAGATGAAAGTGTTAATTTGTCCAGACACTTCACCGGCAGGTTGACGAGTGGCACTCAGGATCACGAGGACGACCGCACTGCCGACCAGTACGATCACACCGACGGCGTACGGCACCCACAACCGTACACCAAGACGACCAAATAAATGTTGTGATTGGGTCCGATCTTCTCTAGCCACTCTCACATCATCCTGCACTTTTCATCTCAGGCGCCGGTTGCCACCCGCCGTCGCGCTTCGGCGGCCACTTCGGTAATCTCGCGAATATCGGTGAAGTCCTGGTTCTGCGCCTGGATCACGCCGACCGCCATCTTCATCAACGGGGCCTGGCGTTCCTGGCCATCGGCATCTTTGGTCACGATATAGCCGCGCTCACGATCTTTGAACGAGTAATGCGCCGCAATCTCCTGCTTGAAGCGCTTCGTGACCGCCTCGGCCATCGCCGCCGTTTTATCGGCGGCCATAATCATAATAAAATCATCGCCGCCGATATGGCCGATGAAATCATCCGACCCGCCCAGTTTGTCGTCGGCTTCGCTCAGCAGCAGCGCCGTAAAACGCAGCACCTCGTCGCCGGCGACAAAACCATACACGTCTATAAACGCATCGATGTCGGTCAACCCGATATAGAGCAGCCCCCAGCCGGTGCGCCGCATCAAGCCGCGCAGCTGCTCTTCGATCAAGTTGCTGCTGGGCAAACCCGTCGTCGGATTGGTCAGGTTCTCGTGTTTGGCGCGGCGCATCGCGCCTTCGACGCGCAGCCGCAGTTCCTCGATGTCGAACGGCTTGGTGATGTAGTCGTCGGCGCCCAACTCCAGCCCGGCAATCCGATCGCTGCGCTCATCCTTCTGGGTGAGGAAGATGATCGGCACGTGACTGGTCCGCAGCGTCTTGCGCAGGCGCGTGCAGACTTCGTAGCCGTCGATGTCAGGCAGCATGATGTCCAACACGATCACGCTGGGCAGCTGCTTGCGCGTACGCTCCAACGCGTCGTTGCCTTTGGCGGCCACAATCACTTCATAGCCCTGCGCCGTGAAGTAAATCTTCAGCATGTTGGAGATGTCACCATCGTCTTCGACAACCAGGATGCGACCTTTATTCATTGTTCACCTCGTAGGTCCGTCGCCTTCATTTTGAAAAACGCGACGTATGCCACACTTAGTTTATGGATGATGTCGTCTGTAACCGGCCCGATCGAACCGACCTGGCCCGGCGTGCGTTCTGCTTGATACGTTCGATCTGTTCGTCGGTCACGGCTTTTTCAAACGATCGGAAGCCGCCCAGCTTGAAGCCGTGCTTGCGCGCGATCTGTTCGATCGCCTGCACCTGCGCGATCGTCAAATCCTTGCCCAGCGTATAACTTTCGTAACGGCCCTCTAAGGCCAGCGCAATCGTCTCAGCCATGCAAGCATACACCATGCGCGGCGGAAAACCAAAATTGAAGTGAAAGTCCACATCGCCCGGCACTTCCACCATGCCGCCTTCGATCACCAGCACATCATCACGCTGTTCGACGACGGCCCTGCTCACATCACGCGGACGGGCCACATCGCAGACGACCGCGCCCGGCTTGAGATGATCGGGCTGAATGATGGCCTCCAGCGCCGAACTGACCGTGATGATCAGATCGACCTGGCGCAGTGCGTTCATGTCCGAAGTGATCTGCACTTCCGCACCGGCGGCTTCACAGCGTGATCGCACGGCCATCAACCGATCGGCCCGGCGGCCAATCAACACGAGCTGCGGCACATCCCTGGCCAGCAACTCGGCAGCCACGGCCCCGATCGCGCCGGTCGCGCCGACGACGGCCGCTGTCGCAGTCGATAGATCGATCTCCATGCGCTCGGCCGCTTTCTTCACAGCTTCCACCGCGACTGCGACAGTGTAGCTATCACCAGTCGTGACCGGCACAGCCACGCTGCGCCCAATCGTGATACCGCCATCCCCCACCACCGAAGTGTACGCGCCCAGTCCGACGATCCGCGCGCCCAATTTCTGCGCCGCCATCTTCGCCGTCGCAATGATCTTGCGGTAAACCACCTTCGACGGCAAAGTCAGCATGCGCTGCGGGGTGAAGGGACAAGCCACAAACCAGCCCTCGACTTCTTTGCCCGTCGCCTGCGATCGAATGCCGGTGATGTGTGAAATATACAGCGGTGGAAAAAAGCGCGACAAGAAGTGGATGGCCGGCACCGGCAAAATCTTGCCCAGCAGCGGAAATTTGCGCTGCACATCGCGCCTGGGATCAATGGGATGAATGATGAATGCGAAATTATCCATCTTGATCTTCTACCACGACTCGGCTCGCTTCTGATACTGCGGCGGAAACAAGACCTCGCCATTGGGAATCTTCAAGTGATCGCTGTCGGCATACGTGACGTTGTGCGTGATTACCCGTTCGGCCCGCGAGCCAACCAGCATCACATCCGACTCGATCGTGCGCGCCGGAAAGATCGTCAGGCCGGCGCCCAGCCGGCAGTGATGTCCCACGCAGCCGCCAATGACGGGCAAGCCCACCTCGACCAGTTGATCACGGTAGATCGTGCGAATGGGCTTGGACACCATGTTGAAGTCCGTAAAGGTGGAACCCGCGCCGATAAACGTGTCGCGCCCGACGACGCACATTTGCAGACAAGTATTTTGCGCCACCATCGAGTTCTCGCCGAGCGTGGTCATGAACAACGCTGCCCGGAACGGCAAGAACGCGCCGTCGCCGACGACGCTCAACATCAACTGGCAGCCCTGCGCCACCGATACATTGTTGCCGATGATGCAGTTATCGATCACCGCGCCCGGCCCGATAAACACATTGTTGCCGATCGTGGTCGGGCCGTGAATCACCGCCGTCGGATCGATCCGCACATCTTTACCCACCTTCACCAAAGCCGGACTGGACATCAGCAACTTGCGCTGCAGCAGGGAACTGATCAGGACTTTAAGTTTAAAGCGGGTTCCCTCCAGTCCCTTCTCAGCGCGCGCGCCGGCGGCGAAGACCCCAAACGGCACATTGGCGATGAACAAGTGGACCCAGTGCTCGATCGACAAGAAAGCCCGCAGCGGCAGTTGATACGTCAAATCACCCTGATTGGGTGCCATGTACTTCGGCACATTGTAATAGCCGACTTCTTTCGCCAGGGTATCGACCACCAACGGGCGCGGATTCGGTTCTTTGCCGTGCGGAAAGTACCACAGATCCGCGATCAGCAGATCGCCCTCGGTAAAGCCTTTTTCCAAACGAATACCGGTCTGCAATTGCAGCGCGTGCGTTTTGATCGCCGGATCGTTCGGCGAGAAGGCCACGCGGCAGGCCTTGCCCAGCGCCCGCGCCCGCTTCAAAAAATAATCGATGAAGGCCTGATCGAAGAAGAGGTTGTCGCGATAGACGATCGACTCAATGTGATCGCCGGGCATCGCCTCGATGGTTGGAATCTCGCGCTCTTCACGCGTGTACGCGGCCAGCACGTCGCGCTGATGAAGCCAGAGCGGTTTGTTGAGCACGCGCTGATCGCGCGCCGGCTCGTTAAAAGGGGGCAATTCGCGCTGATCACGAATCACGACGCGGCGCAGGGTTCGTTCTTTGGCCGGCATAATCTCTCAATCCAGAGGGCGCTTGTCGATGACGATCAGGCAGTTCGGATCGCCTTTGGCAATGCACATCGTTTCCTCGACGTGAAAAGTCTTGCCACTGCTGACCCAGTACAACCCTTCCTGCAAGATACCCACGGCCAGATGGCAGCACGGCTCATCGGTGTGGCGTTGCCAGCAGACCGGGCACAAATCGATGATCCACAGAAACCGATTGGGTTCTTCGCCCAGCCGGACGATCTGATCGCTGAATTTGTTAAAGGTTTCGGCAAAGACTTCAAACCCGACCTTCAGTTTCATGCTCAAGGGCAGCAGCCGGAAGGCCAGATCGGCAATGCCCAACACCGGTCCAAATTCTTTGATGCCATATTTGAAGCAGGCCCGGCCGGCTCGCAGGGCCAGGCCGCGCGCGCCGCGCGGCCCATACATATCTTCCAGCGCCCCCTGAATGCCGCCGACTTCTTCAAAACCAAACTGCCGTTCGAAATTGTTGGGCGGGTAACTGTTCACCAGATTCTTGAGGCGCGCCAGATTCAAGATGGCGTTGACGCCGTTGCGGCCCATCACTTCTTCCATCGCCAGCAAGATGATACGCCCCATCTTATTGGGATAGTAATAACTTTTGGTCGGAACGGCGGCATTAGCCAGCATCGGAACACTCAAGTGACCGGCCCTCGCATCGATCGAGCTCGCCCTCAGGCTGCCAGAAACTGCCGGACGGCCGCATTGAATTTTTCGGGTTCGTCCAGCATCGGGAAATGGCGCGACTTTTCCAGCACCAGCGTCTGCGCCGTCAAAACGCAGCGGGCCAGCACATCAACCTGGTGCGGACTCACAATATTATCGTGGAGGCCATACACCCCCAGAATCGGCGCCTTGACATCGCCCAGCCGCGCACTGAGATCGGTTCGCCGCAAATCGCCGATGCTGCGAAAGAACGATTCCATGCTGGTTTTGCTGACATCGTGCAGCAGCATCTTGCGGACCCGCGCGCTGTCACCGGCGGTGTTGATCCGCACCAGCGTCGTCACAATCAGGTGCGTCACGGCCGGCAAGCTCTGTGCCAGCTGCACCCAGTTCCAGGCCGCCAATCGCAGGAAGAAATTGAGCGACCGGCCCGCGATCGGGGCGCCCACCGCACCGACTTTGGTCACGCGCTGCGGATAGTTGAGCGCGCAGGCCAGAGCCACCGTGCCGCCCATCGAATGACCCAGGATCGGCGCGCACTCAATCCCCAAAATCTCCATAAATTGATCGACCATCTGCACATACGACATGACCTTGAACGGCGGCGTATTGTCTTTGGCCGATTCGCCGAAGCCCCAGAAATCCAGCGCATAAACCTTGAAGCGCCCGTTCTCGGCCAGATCGATCATCACATCTTGCCACACACCCCACGAGTTGATCCAACCGTGAAGCAGGATCACCGGCTTACCCCGGCCATAGGCTTCGTAATGCACGATCCCCTGAGAGGTGACGATCGAACTCATGCTGCACCAGATCTGGGTTCACTCGATATGCCCGCGGTGGCAACCGTCAATTACTCGGCCTCGAGATCCATGGTTTCTAAGATCGAATAGAGCAGTTCCAGCAAAACCGATTTGACGGCTTCTTTATCGGTTGCGACGCACGGCAAGACTTTAAGGCTGCGATTGACCTTGAGCGCAATTCGCAAATCATCCGGCGTCCAGGCGTCCTCAAAATCTTGTTTGTTGGCCGCGATCACATAGGGCGTAGCCGCATACCCGCGGAAGGTGTCCAAAATGTTACGCGCTTCGCGGAAAGTCTCCGGGCGGGTGCTGTCGACGATGACGATGAAGCCCAGCATCCCTTCTGACAGAATTTCCCACATGAAATCGAAGCGCTTCTGGCCGGGCGTGCCGAAGAGATAGAGCACCAGATCGTCATCGACCGTGATCCGCCCAAAGTCCATCGCCACGGTCGTCGTCTCTTTAACCCGCTCCGCATCCGACGAAATCTTGCGTTCGGTGGACACGACATCAATCTCACTGATGGTTCGAATGAACTCCGTTTTACCTGCCGAGAAAGGACCCGTCACCACCATCTTTACTGTTTGCATAATTGCTCGCCATTCCTTAAGCTGTGAGATAAGTAAATGCAGTCGAATCAAATTCGCTTGATGCGATCAATCAATCGATTGACGACCGAACGCTTGACTTCGGTGCTGATGGGCGCCGGCACCGGCCGCGCACCCGGCGGCGGAGTCAGCGCGCCGCCGGCCGGCCGGATCAATTCGACCAGTCCGGCCTGCAGCATCCCATACACGATCTTGCGAATCTGGAATTCGCTCATGTTGTTGGCCTGAGCGATCTGCCGAATCGTATTCTTGGGGTTGATATAAGAAACGACCCGCCACTCTTCCACGCTCAAGTTGACGTTGCGCAGACGAGTATCAGGTCGATCGGTGAAGTGGAGCGTAATATCCAGATTGGGCAGCTCGTCCTGAAGCTTCTCGGATTCTTTCAGGCGGCGCGTGCCTTCCATGATGATGTTGTCCAGGCTGAGCGGCGGATCGACGATCAGCTGATCATCCGGCAGCACATTGGGCTCAAACCGGAAGACGCCATCTGTCAGTGCGAACAAGCGCTCGACCACTTCGCGCACATTGGCCCGCACCATGATATCGAGGTCTTGCTTCGTCAGCAGTCCGGCTTTCACCAACATCTCACTGAGATCACGATCAGACTTGTTGGCCGGAATTTGCTTGCCTTGCTCCGGTGTGATCTTGCCGACTTTGATCAGCAAGTTTACCAGCCGGCCATCCGCGCCGCCCGAAGTGGCGTGAACCAGCTTGCCACCCTTAAAGGCCACGCGCGCCGCGTTGTTCCTGCCATCGATCGCCAGCGTGCCGGTCTTGCGCGCCAGATGGATCAGGTTCAACAGCTGCGTGATGCTGAAATCGTGCAGGTTCCCTTTAAGCGCCATAGCAACCCACCTTAAACCACCTCACCACAGAATAAGAACACTCGGCAAAGGCACTGCGCACACTAACACCTCGGCTCAGATCGGCGCATCGATCCGACCGCTCACGGTTTGGTTCTCACTATACCATAACGTGTGGATTATACATTCTCTCCAAAGGGTAGTCAACTTAATGATAATCATTTCCTGGTTAAAGGCAAG
>JADGQE010000214.1 GCA_017882055.1 Thermoflexales bacterium | reverse complement strand
AGTGCCACGACGCAAGCGCTGACCGCAAACAGCACGAAAGATTCGTTGACGGCCTGCGAGGTGGCACGGCGGACAATCTCGAAGGTGTTGCCGGAGAATTGGCTCGTGCCAGCCGAGAGTTCGGCCATGAGCGCCTGGACGCGCTGCGTGCCCCAGGTCAAGGCGATTGATCCGCCCAGGCTCATGCCGACCAGGCGCAAGATGATGACCAGGGCCGAAGCCACGCCGCGTTCTTGATCGGGCGCGCTGTTGATCACCGCTGTCGCAATCGGCGACAGAATCATGCCGAAGCCCAGACCGGCCACAATCAAACCCGGCACCATGTCGAGATAGGTCGCCGTGACCGGCCAGCGGCTAGTGATGAAGAAGCCAATCGCGGCGATGGCCAGGCCGATCAGCGTCGGGGCGCGGTAGCCAAACCGATTGATGATCCGTCCGATGAAGAGCGACATCAGTGCCATCGTGACGGTTAAGGCCGAGAGCACCCAGCCGGTATACCACGCGCCATCGCTCAAGATTTGCGCGACGGTGGCGCCGGCTTGATTCGAGGCGACGACGGCGTTGATGAACAACGGCACGTCACCCAGTGCGACGATCAAAGCAAAGCCCACCCCCAGGTTCACTAACGCTGCACCCGTGAAGACGCGTTGCTTGAAGAGACGCAGATCGAGCAGCGGCTCTTTGGCGCGCAGTTCCCAGACGATGAAACCGACAAAGAGTACGATCGAGGCGATCAGCAGCGGCGTTTGATAGGCGGGCGTGGCCGCTTCAACGAACTGCGACACGCGGCCCGACTCGGCTCCGCCACCTAACGCGATGTTGAAGGCGGCCAACGCTCCGCCGATCAGCATGGCGCCAATGCCATCCAGCCGACCTGTGCTTTTGGGTTGGCCCACGTTGCGCAGCACGCGCGCACACACCACAAAGGCCAGCAACCCGATCGGAATATTCAACCAGAAGATGATGCGCCAATCGGTGAACAGGCGAATCATGATGCCGCCATACAAATGTCCGACGACCCAACCGGCGGTATCGATGGCGGCGATGAAACCCAGCGGCGTGGCGCGCCGTTCGGGCGGAAATAGATCGCCGACCAGCGCCATCGACACGGGCACCATCGCACCCGCACCGAGTGCTTGAATCACACGGCTGATCACCAGCCATTCAAGCGAAAACGAGGGCAGCAAGCCGGTCGTGCGCGTCAGAGCGACGGCGAGTGATCCGATGACGAAGATGCCCAGGCAAACGAGGTAAGCGGTTCTGCGTCCGTACAGATCGCTCAATCGACCGGCGAAGGTCATGCTCACGGCGTAGGCGGCAAGGTACATCGTCACCACCCAGCCGGCCAAAGCGAACTGCTGCGTATTCAACTCGAAATCGACGACGACCTGCGGCAGAAAGGCCGAGGCGACGGTTAAATCCATCGCGCCGATGAAGATGGCGATCGAGATAAGGGCGATGATGGCGTTGGGTGAACGGGGCCTGGTAGAAGTTTGCATGATGAAGTCAGTTAACGGGTAATTGGGCGATTGGTAATTGGTCAACTGGTGATTGGGCCATTGGTGACTGGTCACCCATCACTAGTTGACTAATCGACCACGCGAAGCGGCCTACTGTCCTATCGTCGGTGCCGTGATGTTGACCGTTTTGCCGAACGACGCAAACGACATTGTCCAGGTCGATGGCTTCTCCGGGTCGCTCGCGGTGTCGATCAGGATGGCGCGGCGCGGCACAAACGTACCGCCTTCGGACCATAGCTCCGCATCGATCCGGCCCATGCCAATCATCCCGCCGCTCATACCCTGTACCCGCGCTCCGTCGAGGCTGCCTTTGACGTGATATACGTTGACGCCGTCGAGCGATTCAACGCCGATTAACTGCGCGTTGTCGATGCCGTTTTTCAGCAACTGCTCGATGCCCACTTTTGGATCGAACATGATCGCCGGATTGAAACCGAACTGCGGCGGCAGCACTTCCCATTTGCCGGTGAGGATGCTGGTCACGTACTGCTCGTTGCCCAGCGCGATCATATCCATTTCGGCCGCGGCGACGGCGGCGATGACTTTGAGGTGCACGCCCATGCTATCGGGCCGGGCGAAGTCGCCTTCGACGCTGCGCAGGGATAAAGAGACCGATTTGTTGAGGTAGACCGGCGCACCGCTGATGTCAATCTTGAAGTGCATCGACGGCACCTTGAGCATCGCCTCGCCCGATCGCGTGACGATGTCGCCCGGCGGCACACTCGGTAAGGATGGGCCGCAGGCACTGAGCAGGGTGAAGGTGAGCAGAGCGACGACTTTTAGAAAGTGTTTCATCAATGGCCTCAGAAAAACGTACTCCGGGTTGCGTATCTGAAGTGGGCGCGGAATACGCAGCGCGCCGGATGTATTGTATGTCACCCCTCTGACAGTGTCAAACACCTCTACCTGAGTTATAATCTCCAACATGCGACGACCCCAAAATATGATACGCTTTTTGTTTACGTTACTGCTGGTCGCGGTGGGATTGTGGTTAATACGGCCTTCAGGTCTCGCCGTCAGCCGTCAGCCATCAGCCGTCAGCCCCGAAAATTTGACTTCGACACTGGTTGCTTCTTCGCCGTTGACGCTTACTCCGGAGTTGATGCGCAAGATTCACCCGCAATTACTTAAGCAAATATTAGCTACAGCGAGCGACTTACAGACCGCAGACTGGCGCGTGATCGTGATGGTGAAGGCGTCCCCGGTTTCAGCGTCTCCACTCTCTCCAGCGGCTTCGTTGGCCGAACACCGCGTGGCGCAAGTTCAATCCCTGCAGGCCACCGCCGCTCGATCGCAGGCCGGAGTACAATCATTTCTCGTTGCGGAACAGAGCGCCGGGCGGGCCGCCGAAGTCCGATCGTTGTGGATCAATAACAGTCTGGCCGCGCGCGTGAGCCGATCGACTTTGTATGCATTAGCTGCGCGCGATGATGTGGCTTTGATCCAACTCGATCAGTACCGGCATTGGGTCGATCCCGAATTCAGAATACAGAATACAGAATTTAGAATTCGGGATCAGCCGTCAGTCCAGTGGAACATCTCACAAATTCACGCCGATCAAGTTTGGTCAGCGTTAAATATCAGTGGTACAGGCGTCGTTGTCGCCAACATGGACACGGGCGTGGACTGGCAGCATCCCGCACTTCAAGCGGCGTATCGCGGCTATAACCCCAAGGGCCTAGCCAACCACATTTTTAGTTGGATTGATACCACCGGCTTGAACACGCAATATCCATATGATGGCAACGGCCACGGCACACACACGCTGGGGACTATTGTTGGCAGCGGCGGCATTGGTGTGGCGCCAGGCGCACAGTGGATCGCGGCGCGCGTGCTCGATAGTTCGGGCAACGGTTACGACAGTTGGATTCACGCCGGCTTCCAATGGATCATGGCGCCCGGCGGCGATCCGACCAAGGCGCCGGATATCTTGAGCAATTCGTGGGGCTCGACGGATGGCACCGATACAACGTTCCGCCCGGATGTCATTGCGTTGAACAATGCCGGTATCGTCACGTTTTTCAGCAATGGCAATAGCGGGCCAGGCAGCGCTACGGTCGGCTCACCGGCTTCGTATCCCGAATCATTTGGTATCGGTGCAACCGACAACTTCGACAGCATCGCCTGGTTCTCAAGTCGCGGCCCGTCGCCGCTCGGGCCGATCAAACCCGATCTGTCTGCGCCAGGCGTGAATATCCTGTCGAGCTTTCCGGGTGGTGCGTACATGACGCTTAGCGGCACCTCGATGGCGGCGCCGCACGTGGCGGGCGTTGCCGCGTTGATGCGATCGGCTGCACCCGGTTTGACGATCACGGCGACGCGTTACGCCTTGACCAGCACGGCGATTCATCCAACCACGGATACCTATCCCAATAACGTTTATGGTTGGGGTCGGGTCGATGCCTTGAATGCAGTCCTGGCTGTGGCCCACACTGGCGCGATCACGGGCATGGTCACGCGCAGTGACATGGCTACGCCGATCGTTGGCGCGACGATTCACGCTGCCTCGATTGACGACATAGCCTCTGATGTCACCACGGGTGTTTCTGGCACCTACGGGATAAGCCTGATTCCGTCGATTTATACCGTCACGGCTTCGGCGTTTGGCTACGCGTCTTCGACGCCGATCAATGTGATGGTGCTGACCGGTACTGTAACACGACGCGACTTTATCTTGACGCCGCTGCCGACGGGTGTAGTGCAAGGACGCCTTACGGACCTCACTGGAACAGTTTCAGTAACCGGCACCATTGCGGTTCAGAATACGCCAGTGACCGTGGCTGTAGCCGGCGCGTATTCGATTGCATTGCCGGGCGGCACCTACGTGTTACGCGTGCAGTCGCCGGCGCATCGCATCTTGACCGCGACGGTGACCATTATCGCCGGGCAGACTGTGATACAGAACTTCGCGCTGCCGGACGCGCCGAATATTCTGTTGGTCGATGGCGGCCGCTGGTACAACGGCAGTCAGATCAGCTACTATCAAAATGCGCTGGATGATCTGGGCTATAGCTACACGTCCTGGCCGATTGCAGACCTCAACACCGATGTTCCGACCTCGTCGACGCTGAAGCTGTATGACACCGTGATTTGGTCGTCCCCCCAGGATTCGCCCAATTACATCAATGCCGGCAGCGCCATCAGCAGCTACCTCGGCGCAGGCGGACATCTTCTCTTGAGTGGACAAGACGTTGGCTACTGGGACGCTCAATGGACCTACTCGCCTTACTATTCCAATCAACTACTGGCGCAGTTCGTGGCCGATAATGGACCGACTCGGATTTTGACAGGCAGCAACAATTTTGCCGGGCAAGTCGTATCCATTAGCGGCGCGGGTGGAGCGAACAACCAGGCTTCGCCGGATCTGATCGCTTCGCTTAATCCGCTGCTGACCAGCGATGCCTTTGATTACGCGCCGGGGCAATCGGGCGGGCAAACAGTGGGGTTATGCCAGCCTCATCGAGCAGTCTATCTCGCTTATGGCTTTGAAGCGATCGCCGACGAAACCGCGCGTGAGGACGTCATCTCACGCACGCTGGCCTACTTCGCCAGTCCGCGTTCGAGGTTCAATTACACGCTGGTACCCCCGCTTGATCCATCGATCGGCCCGCCCGGCACGAGCGTCACGGGTGCGGTGACGCTCTATAACTTCGACGAGCTTTCGTCGGCGGCGTTCAATCTCAGCGTCGACAGCCTCTGGGCCGCATCAATCAGCCCGACGATCGCAACGCTCAATTCCTGCACGCAGCAATCGATTACCGTCACCGTCAATCTTCCGCCTGACCTGGCGCCCGGCACGACGCAGACCGTGACGATCTTCGCTCACTCGACCGTGTCACCCAGCCTGAGCCTTTCAAGCACGCTGATCTTCAAAGCGCCGGGCAGTGTCTTGATCGTTGACGATGATCGTTGGTATCCGGTCAATGCACCGTATCGCAGTTCGCTGGCCGCCAATGGCCTCTCTTACGATTTATGGCGGGTGCCGACCAGCTGGGCCGGCCCCGAACCGGCCGTGCCTTCAATCAATCGATTAGACTGGTATCCCGAAGTGATCTGGTTCACCGGCTACGATTGGTTCCAAACCTTAACCAATAGCGATGAGCAATTGCTGTCGCAGTATCTGTCGAACGGCGGCAGATTATGGCTGTCCTCGCAAGGTTACATGAGTCAAGATGGCCTGACGAATTTTGGCAGCAGCGCGCTAGGGGTGCTGGCGTATTCCGAAGATTGGATTGCATCCGCAGCGACTGGCCCGTCCGGCAGCTTGTTTGAGGGTTTGATATTTGAACCGCTCGTGTTTCCTTATCCGAATTTCAGCCTGGCATTGGCACCGCAGCCCGATGCGCAAATTGCGCTGATCGGCGATCATGCTCGCCCGATTGCGGTGACGCATCGCTATGGCGATTTTGGCAAGACGCTGTTCATGGCCTTCGGCTTCGAAGGTTTGCCGCTGGCCGCGCAGCCCGAAGTGATGAATCGCAGCGTCGGTTATTTGTCATGGTTGGGCAGTTCGAGCGTGAAGTTCGATCGGACGGTGGCTTCTCCCGGCGAGCCAGTCACTGCGACACTGATTGCAGTCGACGATGGACCTGCCAGGATCAATCAAGCGGCGTTTACAGCAACATTGCCGTCAGGGCTGACCTATACAGGCGGTGATCCCTTAACGTGGAGTGGCTCATTGATGCCGGGTCAATCAGTGACACACACGATTGCCATGATACTCGATCCGAGTCTAAGCGCGGGCAGTCAGGTGACGTTGCCGTTGACGTTATGCGATGTCGATCATGCTTTGTGCTTCACCACGACGGCGCGCTTGTCGATCGACGCGCCGACGTTCGCGCTTGACCTGAGCCCGTCGCGTACGCTGATCCATCCGCGTGACGCAGTGACGTGGACATTGACCGCGCGCAACCTGGGCGTAGACGCTCCAACGACGGAAATCAACGCGTCTCTGCCGTTCAGTCAAACGCTGATCAGCGGCACGCTCTCGGCCAGCGTCGGCGGGGCGAATGAACTCAGCGGTACGATCAGTTGGGCCGGATCGATTTCGGCAGGACAGGTGGTGACGTTAACGTATCAAGCAACCGGGACGCTGGTTTTGAGTGATACGCTGTATTATGGCGGCGCAGTGATTTCAGATGGAATGGATGTGTGGCAGACCGGCAGCTGGCTGGCCGTGCAGCCGTATAAGGCATATCTACCAGTGGTTCGTAAGAAGAGTTAGTTGGCCAACTGGTCAACTGGTCAATTGGTCAACTGGTTGACTGGTTGACTGGTTGACCAATCACCAATCACCAAACACTAATCACTATAGCGAATTCCAGTTTCGTTTACGGTCGTGTCATTCCGAGCGTAGCGACGCCTGGCGGCCCAGGCCATGTCCCGTGCGATGCACGGGTGGCCCGCCAGGCGCCGGCGCACTGCGCCGGACATGGGCGGAATCTCTACCACTGTCGTAGAGACCCCTCGCTATGCTCGGGGTGACACC
>JADGQE010000213.1 GCA_017882055.1 Thermoflexales bacterium | reverse complement strand
CTTCGCACTGAATCAACTGACCCATTCGGCGTATGCGAATCGCATGTATTCCAACGTTGCCGATGTGCCGAATGACGATCAACCCCGCATCGCTATCGTGTTTGGCGCAGGACTGGAGCGCAATGGCGGACCGACGCCCGTACTCTACGATCGCGTCGCCACTGCCGTCGATCTCTACAAAGCCGGCAAGGTCAACAAGTTGCTGCTGACCGGCGACAATCGCTTCATCAATTACAATGAGCCGGAAGTGATGCGGCAGACTGCGCTGCAACTGGGCCTGCCTGACGACGCGCTGGTGCTTGACTACGCGGGCCGCCGCACGTATGATAGTTGCTATCGCGCCCGCGACATTTTCGGCCTGAATCGTGCTATACTGGTGACGCAGGCGTTTCATCTCGATCGGGCTTTGTATTTATGCAACTCGCTGGGCGTAGACAGTCTCGGCGTGAGCGCCGATCGACGCGCTTACGCCGCGAGCTCGATGGCGTGGTGGTCAATCCGTGAAGCCGCTGCCACCGTCGGCGCGTGGTTCGATCTGAATGTAACGCATCCGTTGCCGGTCTTAGGCGACCAGCTTCCAATCGGCAACTAAAAAGATCCGGACACGGATTACACGGATCTTGCTTTTATCCGTGCAATCCATGAGCAGCCGTGTCCAATTTCGAGCGTCGCGATGGATACCAAAACACTGCTAGCCCAGGGCATTCTCGCTGCGCAGCGCAATCTGCCGGATAAAGCCCGCGAACTATTCAACCTCGTCCTCATTGCCGAGCCGTGCAACGAAAACGCCTGGCTGTGGCTGAGTTCGATCGCCGCTGACGACGCCGAGCGCGAAGAATGCCTGCGGCAAGTCGTCGCCATCAACCCTCAACATCCGACCGCCGTTAACGCGCTGAAGGAACTGGTCGAGCAGCGCCGCGCGGTGCTATCGGCTCAAGTCGCGGGCCTGGCCGCTGTTCAATCAGCCGCCATCGAAAACATCGCGCCGGTGCCGCCGGCCACGCCCCATAAAGCGGGACCGCTCGGCGGACGCAAGCCGATGAATCCGCGCAACCAACGCAGGTTGTTTTTCGGCGGCGGCGCGGTCATTGTGATCATCGTCGCCGTGCTTGCGATCACTGGCGTTCAAAACGCTGCCCGGGCCTCGATAACCAACACGCCCACCATCACCTTGACCTTCACGCCGACCATTCCGAGGACGTGGACAGCGACGCCCAGCTGGACGCCGACAGTTTGTCCACAGCCCTTCTGCACGGCCACACCGACAAATACGCCGACATCGACTAATACAATTACGCCCTCGCCTTCACATACCGCGACAGTAACGAGCTCGCCAACTGCGACGCCGACCACCACGGCTACCCCCACAGCCACTCGCACACCAAAGGCGACCAGCACGCTTAAGCCCAGCCGCACGCCAACCACAACTGCGACATCAACGGCGACGTTGACTACCGCATCGACCGCGACATCGACCGCAACGTCGACCGTGACATCGACCGCGGCATCGACGGCCACGCGAACACCATCGCCAACTGCCTCGATCACTTCCACCCGTAAGCCATAAGTGAATCAATTTGCTTGTGGTATAATCCGGCGCGGCGGGCCATTGGCCCGTTTGTGCATCTATCTCAGATTCTTCCCGAGGTAACTAACCTCCGGAAGGTCGGATCCAATTTGAACCGAGACGAAGCCTGGCAAATCGTTGCCGAATATACTGCTAGCGATTCGCTCCGCAAGCATATGCTGTCGGTCGAAGCGGCGATGCGCGCCTACGCCGCGCGTTTTAACGCCGATCCTGATGACTGGGGCGTAGTCGGCCTGCTGCATGATTTCGATTACGAACGCTATCCGGATGTGGCGGTTGAAGGACATCCGGTCGTTGGCTCGAAGATTCTGCGCGAACGCGGCGTATCCGAAGACATCATTCGCGGCATTCTTTCGCACGCCACCGAAGTGACCGGGGTTCAACGCGAGACGCTGATGGAAAAAACGTTGTATGCCGTCGACGAATTGACCGGCTTGATCACGGCGACGGCGCTGGTGCGCCCCAGCAAAAACATCGCCGACGTGACCGTCTCGAGCGTCAAGCGAAAATGGAAAGACAAAGCCTTTGCCGCCGGCGTCAATCGAGCCGAGATCGAACAGGCCGCACGCGATCTGAATGTCCCGCTCGACGAGCACATCGGCGTGGTTTTGCAGGCGATGCAAGCCATTGCGCCAGCGCTGGGACTGGATGGTAGAGCAGGCCAATGAAACTGCGTCGATTCGGCACGCCGCGTGAAGAGCCACCGGCCGGCAGCCAACCAGAGGCGCAGCGCGTATGCCCGCAGTGCGGCGCGTCGATCTCGGTTCGCGCCAAAACGTGCATTCATTGCGGCACGAATATCGCGGCGCTCGAAGCCGAGGCCCGGGCCAAAGAGAAAGAACTTCAGCGCCGCAAACGCGAAGAAGTCGCGCAGATTCCCACGCGCACCATCGCGGTCGCGGTCACACTGGTGATCGTGATCTTCATCGTCGGCCTGGTGGTGCAGCGCACCCGCGAGTCGGCTGTCCTCGCGCTGACGCCGACCATTACGCCGACCTACACACCGACCGCCACGCCGACACGTACGCCACTGCCCACACCCACTTCGGCCTTTACGGCCACGCCCATTCCGCCGCTCAAATATACGGTGCAATCGGGCGACACGCCGGGCGCTATCGCCGTCTTCTATGGAATCAGTGTCGAAACCTTGATGTCGTTCAACGGCAAGAATGCCGACGACTTCATCATCGCGGGTGAGACCTTGATGATTCCGATTCCGACACCCCAGCCGACAGGCACCGTTACGCCGGTCGGCAACGCTCCGACCGCAGTAGCTTCATGCGAATCGGTATACACCGTAAAAAAAGGTGACACGCTCAGCACCATCGCCGTCGATCTAAAAGTGTCAGAAGGCGCGATCCAAAGCCGCAACAAAATCGATAATCCGGACTCGCTTCAGATCGGCCAGCAGCTGGTTATCTCGACTTGTCCGACGCCAACCCCCACACCGCCGCCACCTGCACCCAATGCTACGCCGACGTCCCTGCCCTCGTATGGGCCGGCGATGCTGCTCACTCCGCTCGACGGCGAGATTATTGTCGGCAACTCAGCGCCCGTGCTGCTGCAATGGCTGTCGTCCGGCATCCTGCGCGACAACGAACTCTATAAAGTCGAGATTACGCAAGTCAACGGCGGCAAGTCCGATTTCACTATCATGCTTGCTACCGGTTGGCGCGTGCCCACGACCTTATTCCCACCGCCAGGCGATCCAAATCGCACTTTCAAATGGACAGTCTGGATCATTCGCCAATCTGGCACAGGCAGCGACGGGCGGCCAATCTACAACATCGTCAGTCCTATTAGCGAACATACTTTTGAATGGCTGGCCGAGCCGCCAACACCCACGCCGACCGTTACTCCCCTCCCCGGTTCCACTCGCACACCGTAAATCAGGCAAAGAGTCGATCAGGCAACCGGTTAATTGGTCAACCCATGCACCGCGCTGCGGAGCAGGGCAGGTGTTGGTTACTTGGTCAACTGGTCAACGAGTCACTCGTTGACCAATCCCCAGTTACCCAATCCCGGTTGACTTTTACTTTCCTCTCTGGTGTGCTTAACTTGCCCTTAACCATCCTGATCGACAATTATCTTGGACGCAGAAACTCAGATAAGATAGGTGACAGCATGCTGGAATTTCCGGAAACTTATCAGCCTCAGCGGCCGGCCCGCCGTGGCATCGGCTATGGTGCGGCGATCTTGTTCTTATTGGTCGGTTTGATCTTCGGCACAATCGGCGGCGGCGTGGCCGGCGGGTTGATCGCCGCCACGACCCTCAGGCAACAGGCCCCGACATTGACTGCGGCAACATCGGCCTCTTCGATCAAGACGGAACCGGCGGCAGCACCCGTTGTCTCGATGGCCTCGGCGGCGCAAAGCCCCACCCCGCTCGATCCCAACTCCGCCACGATCAAAGCTGTGCAGAAAGTCAGCCCGGCGGTCGTGACAGTGATCAACACCATGCCCAGGCAAAGAGTCTCTGGCTTCTTTGGTTACAACGAGACGCAGCCGCAGGCCTCCGGCTCGGGTGTGATCATTTCGCCGCAGGGCTACATTGTGACCAACAATCACGTCATCGATGGTTACGAATCCCTGCAAGTGATCTACGCCGACGGCACCAAGGTGCCGGCCAAATTGATCGGCGCGGATAAATATGCGGACCTGGCCGTCATCAAAGTAGAAGGCAATATGCCGGCTGTGGCACAGCTCGGCAATTCGGATTCCATGCAAATCGGCGAGACTGTCATCGCCATCGGCAGCGCCCTGGGCAATTTTAAGAATACCGTCACCGTTGGCGTGATCAGCGCGGTCGGACGGACGCTCGACACCGGCGACGGCTTCTCATTGGAGAATATGCTGCAAACCGATGCGGCGATCAACCACGGCAACTCGGGCGGACCGCTCGTCAACCTGGCCGGACAAGTCATCGGCGTTAACACCGCCATCGTGCGCGGCAGCGGCATGGGCAGTGATGTGGCCGAAGGTTTAGGCTTCAGCATTCCCGCGCGCACCGTCAGCGATATCACGTCACAACTCATTGCAAAAGGCTACGTCGAGCGACCCTCTCTTGGCATCAACTGGCAGTTGATCAATCCAGAGATCGCCAGAGTGAACGGTCTACCTATGGATTGGGGGGTATACGTACAGGCGGTTGACTCCGGCAGCGCGGCCGATCAAGCCGGCCTTAAGCGAGGCGATATTATCACAGCGATTGGCGACAACGAAATGAACGACACGAATTCGTTTATCAACGTCCTCAATCACCACACCGTCGGCGAAGCGACGACCTTGAAAGTGTGGCGTTCTGGCAAGACGCTGACTTTGAATGTGACACTGCAAAGCACATCGCATTGATGGACTGAGCGGGCGAAGCAGGGCTGGAAAAAATTCAACCGCTCCAACACTGACGATCCACTCGCCTTCCTAAGTTTTCCTCCTTAAGCGAGTGGTTGTAGGGGGCGTTGATTGAGGCTGCCTGTTTAAGCCTCGCAACGCCCCTGAATTTTTCTTCCCGCCCCGCCATGCCAGACTCTTCGCAAAGCAATGGTCAATTCAGGTATAATCGGCCTGTGACTTCGTCACCTCGCGTTCTACTACTCTATGCCAAAGCGGGAGCAGGTCATCGGCGTGCCGCCGAAGCGATCGCCACCCGTCTGCGCCAGCTGGGTGCGACCGTAGCCACGCACGACGCCATGCGCTGCACCCACCCGCTCTTTCGCGCCATCTACGTCGGCGGCGGGCTGGGCCTGATCACGCGTCTGCCGCGCTTGTTCGATCTGGCCTATCGCGCGACCGATCGGTATGCGATCGAGCGCGTCCTGCGCGGTCCGCGCCATCAAGCCCAGCGGCTCAGTTCGGCGCGGTTGCTGAATACTATCCACGCCTTTCGGCCCGATGCGATTGTCTGCACTCACTTTCTGCCCGCCGAGCTCTGCGCCGGCTGGCGTCGATCGGGACAACTGACCAGTCCGCTGTTGACGGTCGTCACCGACTTCGAGCCGCATCGCCTGTGGCAGCACCGCGGCACGGACGGTTATTGCGTGGCAAGCGAAGCGGCGGCGGATCGATTGGCGCTGGACGGGATCGATCGATCGATTATCCAGGTGACCGGCATTCCCATTCAGTCCGAATTTGCCAGCCGGCTCGATCGGGCAGCGGCGCGCGATCGATTGCGGATCAGACCGGAGCGGCCACTGCTGCTGATCATGGGCGGCGGATTGGGCGTTGGCGGGATCGATCACGTGGCCCGATCGCTGATCCGGCATCCACTCGATGCGCAGGTCACAATAATCACCGGCAGCAACCGCGCTTTGCGGCGGCAGCTCAAGGAGATGTCAGCCGATTGGATCGTGCGCGGCTTCGTCGATAATATGTCCGACTGGTTAGCCGCGGCGGATGTCGCCATCAGCAAAGCGGGCGGCCTGGCCGCTTCCGAGCTGATGGCGGCGGCGGTGCCGATGATCATTCCCGCCAGCGGCTTAACGGGCCACGAATCGGCCAATGCCCGTTATCTCGTTTCGCAGGGCGCCGCCAGCATGGCCGAATCCGCCGACGATGCCATTCATCAGGCGGCACGTTTACTGAACGATTCCGCCGCGCGCGCGCCAATGCAAGCCGCTGCGCTTCGCGCTGCGCGCCCGTTGGCGGCTGAGGCATCTGCCGAATTCGTGCTGCGTCGTGCGCGCTGCGTAAAGAACGAAACGAAATATGCATTACGCAACACGCAGTATGCGATTCAAGGATAATTCACGCGTGTGGCACGTGCGCTTGTATCAACCCACTGATCGCGCCGCCGTTTTTCAACTCTGCGGCGACACCACCTTCTTCGGTGCACCGATTGAACATTTCTTCGACGCGCGCGAGTTGTTCCTCGATACCTTTGCCGCTTACTACACCGATCGGGCCGGCGATCATCTGTGGGTGGCGGCGGCCGGATCGGCCGAGGACGATCGCGGCGACATTGCGGGCTACCTCATGGGTTGTCCCGACACGGCCGACAACCATCGCTGGTTCCGCGCCCACGTACGCAAGATTATCTGGCGGACGATCACGCTGCGTTACCGCGGCCTCACATCCAAGACGCTGCGCTTTGCGTGGAACTATCTGCATCTGCGGATGCCTTATCTGGATTTGTCGCCTTACCCCGCGCATCTGCACATCAACACCCGCGCCGAGTTGCGCGGCAGCGGCATCGGCACGGCGTTGATGCGCGCTTACCTCGATCAACTTCGCAGTGAAAACATTCCCGGCGTGCATCTGGAAACTTCGAGCGAAAACAAGATCGCCGTGCCGTGGTATGAGAAACTCGGCTTTCAATTGCTGCAGCGCACCCCGACCGATCTGTATAAAGCCAGCGTCGGCCACTCCATCGATCTACTCGTCTATGGGCTGCGGTTGTGATCTACGTTCTATAGATAAAACGTAGCTACTCAGCCGTCAGGCCCGAACACACACTTGCACCCACTGCGTGCAGTGCGG
>JADGQE010000212.1 GCA_017882055.1 Thermoflexales bacterium | reverse complement strand
TATTCACGTTTTGGATCGAGACGGAAAGATCGAGTATGTGAATCCCGCGTTGGAACAGATGACGGGTTACACCCTGGCTGAGATGAGAGGACAGACAGGACTCATGTGGCGCAGCGGCCTGACTGCTCAAGCTGTGACCGATGACCTGGATCGCCACGTCAAGACGGGCGAGGCATGGCAGGGCGAAGTCATCAATCGGCGCCAGGACGGGAGCCTCTACACCACAGCGACCACGATTGCGCCGATCAAAGATGGTGATCAAACGGTTGGCATTGTCGGCGTGCAGCGTGACATCAGCCACCTTAAAGAACTCGATCGCCTGAAGAATCAATTCGTCACGCGCATCGGTCACGAGCTGCGCACCCCCGTGACTAACATGCGGCTGTATGTCGATCTGTTGAAACATGGCCGGCCCGACAAACACGATCAATATCTCCAGACGCTAAGCCTGGAAAGTGAACGCCTGCGCCTGCTGGTCAACGGCTTCCTGGAGATCGCCGAGTATGACACGAGCACAGCGCCCCGCCTTACCTTAGTCGATCTCAACCAGGTGGCGGTTGAACTGATTGCCGATCAACATCCGGTGTCGGTCGAACGTGGCCAGTCGCTGGACTGGCAGCTCACGCCGGGTTTGCCGATGGGTCTGGCCGATCCCCTGTGGATCAGAGCCGCCGTCCGAAAGTTGATGGTGAACGCGCTGGACTATACGCCGCGCGGCGGCCAGGTGAATGTGATGACGGCGGTCTGCCAGACGCCGGATCAGCGCGAGTGGATCACGCTTACGGTGCAAGATAGCGGTCCCGGCCTTTCACCGGAAGAACTGCCGCACATCTTCGAGCGGTTCTATCGCGGCAAAGCGACCAATAACTATTCGACGCCAGGCGTTGGCCTGGGCCTGTCGATCAGTCAAGCGATCGTCGAGAAGCTGGGCGGCCGCATCACCGTCGAGAGCCAGACCGAGCAGGGCGCTGCGTTTACAATCTGGATCAGGGCGGCCGAATAAAAATCGATGGCTCTTCCGGGTTGGACGGGATTATTGTCGCGCGCTCCCGCTGCGCGAAGCGTGTCACATCCTGCGGGTGAAAACGGCGGATGGTTACATCCGCCGGGAGCAATTCCCGCTGAAGTCCGAATAGCCAAGTCGATTTGATTGTCGCTGAAGCGGTTGATACTTGAAGCCCTTTCAGCCTGCTCTACTCAATGATAGAATTACCCTCAGCCGCCGTGTTTCTGAGTTAATGATGCCAACCACCGATAACAGCCCTCAAGCATTACCCTTGCGCGCTCTAAGCCCGGAACTGGCCGATGTGCTGGACGCCATTCTGCGTGACCTCGGTCAGGTGGTCGAATGCGAGCACGTTCGCATCATGCTCCTGACTTCGGTCTTGCGCGTAACGAACTGGCTGCAATCCGATCGCGCAGACGATGCCGATAACGATCTACTGGTGACGGTGCGCGATCATGGCCCGTTTGGGTCCGAACTTGCGCCGCCGACTGATCCCATTCGGCCGGATCGGTACCCGCTCAATCAACTCCTCATGCGTGAGCAGAAGCCGATCGTGATTAGCAACACGGCGCAGAGCGACCTGTGGATTCAAGATGGCACAGCCGCCGGTATCCGCGCCTGGATCGGTGCGCCGCTGGTTGTCAAAGGCGAATCGATCGGCGTGTTGACGTTGCACAGCAGTCAGCCCCAGGCTTATACCGAGCGCGATGCCATCGTCGTGTTTGCCTTCGCCAGCCAGGCGGCTGAAGCCATCGACAAAATCCGGCTGCTCGATCAGGCCCAGGGCCGCTTGCAAGCGATGATGGCATTATATGATGCGTCGCTGGATGTCATCGGCCAATCGCAAGACCCCGATCGATTGCTGGAATCACTGGTGCGGCACGCGGTCGATCTCACGCGCGCCGAAGCCGGGGCGATCTATGTGTTGCAGCCTGATCGACGTACGCTGCGCCTGATCATCTCGCACGGCTTTACTGACGATTATCTTGGCACGTCACTGACGGTGGGGGAAGGTTTGGCGGGTAAGATCGTTCAGTCGGGTCAGCCAATTATCGTCAGCGATTATCGGGAGTGGCCGGGTCACTCTGAACAGTACAGCCGTGATCCTCGCTTCTCAGCCATTCTCGGTGTGCCGCTTAAATGGGAAGGTAGTGTGATCGGCGTGCTGGACATCTATGCCAACTGCGCGCTTCGCACGTTTAACGACGAGGATCGCTGGCTGGCCGAATTGTTTGCCAATCAAGTGGCGATTGCTTTGAGCAATGCGCGGCTGGTAGAGCAGAACCGCCGCCGGTTGGACGAGTTGATGGCGCTGCGGGATGTCAGTTTGCAGATGACGTCGTCGCTGAACCTGGGCCACGTGCTGGATTCGATCTGCGCCAACGTCCTCAAGCTAACGGACACCGAAGACACCCACATTTATCTGTATGATGCAGTTCACGATCAATTCACCAATGCGGTTGCGCTGTGGCGATCGGGTGAGCACAAGCCCGCCGTCAGCCAGCCGCGCAAGGGCGGCCTGACCGATCAGGTGCGGCGATCGGGCCAGCCGATGGTCATCGAAGACGCGCCGCACCATCCACTGTATTCGTCGCCTGAAGCGTTGAAGTGGGGCATTCAATCGATCGCCGGTTTCCCGCTCAAGCGTGCGGGAAATGTGCTGGGCGTCTTTACCGTGGTCTACATCAAGCCGCATCATTTTACCGATGACGAGTTGCGCACGTTGAATCTGCTGGCCGATCACGCGGCCATCGCGATCGAGAACGCGCGCTTGTATGCCGACGTTCAGCAGAGCCTGATCGAGAGCCGCCAGCGCGCCCAGCGGTTGGAGTTAGTGGGACGCCTGTCGGCGCTGATCAACTCCAGCCTGGATCCGCAGTTGGTCATGCAGCAGATCGTCGACGAATTGGCGCGCATCATGTCGGTCGAGAAAGTGGCGGTGGTGTTGTTCGATGAGGCGCTTGATTACGGGCGAGTCTATGCCGAGTCCGCACCGACACCGAACCGTGACGAGGTGCGCGTGCCGATGACGGGGAATCCCACCTACGAGATTCTGCGCGACACCCATCGCCCGTTGATGATTACCGATGTGGCCACGGATCCGGCCACGGCCAATGTCGAGGTGCGATCCATGCTGGTGGGGCGCGGCGTGCGATCGATGCTGCTGGCACCCTTGCTGGTCAACGAACGGCTGATCGGCTCGATCGGGTTGGACGTGATCGATTACCCGCGCGTGTTCAATCAAGCCGAGATCGATCTGTGCCAGACGTTGGCCAATCAGGCCGCGGTCGCCATTCAAAATGCGCGGCTGTATGAACAGGCGCAAATTGAGCGTGAACGCATGGCGGCGCTGAGCGCCGAGATGGCCGCTCGCGCGAGCGAACTGGCTGAGCGTAATCTATACCTGCAAACCCTGGGCGAGCTGACGGCCGCCCTGGCCACCGAACTGTCGCTGGGCAACATCATGGATGTTGTCACGCAGCGGGTTGCCAGGGTCGTGGATAGTGCGGTGGCGGTGATTCTGCTGCCGGATGCTGAGGGCACCCTGCGCATTCGATCGAGCTATGGCCTACCCATTCGCATCGTTGAGGCGTTGACGATCCGGCCCGATTCGCGCAGCCGCAACTGGGTGGCCTATGAATCCGGACAGCCGTTGATTGTCAATGATTCAAGCGACACTCAGGCACGTGTTCCGGAACGTCGCGAGGTGTTGCAGGACGCCGGGGTGGATAACTTCCTGTCGATTTCGCTGCGCTCGCGCAATCGATCGGTGGGTTTGATGATTGTTGCCAATAAAGCCAGAAAGGCTGCGTTTACGCAAGCCGATGTGGATTTGCTCATGACGTTTGCCGGGCAGGCGGCCGCCGCGATCGAAAACGCCCTGGCGTATCGCCAACTGCAAGTGGCCCTGGCTGAACGCGAGCGCACGCAGCAGGCGCTGATTCGATCGGAGAGTTTGGCGGCGGTCGGTCAGCTCGTCGCGGGGGTGGCGCATGAATTGAACAATCCGCTCGCGACGGTCAGCAGCTTGATCCAATCGGTGCTGGAAACCATCGGCCTGCCTTATTCGCCGAGCCTTGAATCATCCGCCCGGCTGCCGGTGCTGCGGCCCGACAAAATCAAACTCCCCTCGCTGTCCGAAACGATCGAAATGAGCGAAGACCTGGCCTTTAGCTTGAAGGAAATGTATCGCGCCAAAGGCATCGTCAGTGCCCTGCTCGATTTGTCGCGCCAATCGTGGTCCTATACCGAAGAGGTCAGTTTGACGGTGGTCTGTCAGGACGCACTGCGCGTTTTGGCCAATAAACTCAAGCTGCTGCCGATTGACATCGTGGAGTCCTACGCCGACGGGCTGCCGACGGTGCGTGGCAACTTTGCGAATCTGGGGCAGGTGGCCTTGAACATCATTCAAAATGCGGTCGAGGCTTTTGAGAAGGCACCGGGCAAGATCGAAATCGGCACGCGGCACGATGCGGCGCAGGCGGTTGTCAGCTTCTATGTGGCAGATAACGGACCGGGCATTTCGCCGGAGGTGCTGCCCAATATCTTTCATCCTTTTTTTACGACCAAACAAGTTGGCATCGGCACCGGTCTCGGCCTGTACATCTCTTATGAGATCGTCAAGAAACACGGCGGCGAGATCGTCGTAGAAACGCAGGCCGGACACGGCACGACGTTCCGCGTGGAGTTGCCGCGACAACGCAAGGATGAGGGATGAAGGATGAAGGATGAAGGATGAAGGATTGTCTGATCCCCGATCCCCGATCCCCGATCCCTGATCCCCGATTAACTGATCCCCAATTAACTGATCCCTGATCCCTGCTATAATACGTCGCGGAGATTAGCGCATGAACGGGCTCTTGATTGTCGATGATGAAGAAGGCGTGCGGCGCGCGTTACAGAAGGCGCTGAGTAAAGAGAACTATCAAATCTATCAAGCCGGCGACGGCCACGAAGCCATCGGCGTCGTCCGGGACAAGCCCGACGAGATCGCCATCGTGATCAGCGATTTCAAAATGCCGGGCCTCGACGGCTTGCAGACGCTGGCGACCATTGGCGCTATCAATCCCGACATCACGCGCATCATGTTGACCGGCTATGCCACACTGGAAAGCGCCATCGCGGCGACCAATGAAGGCATCGATGGTTTTTTGACCAAGCCCTTTGACAACATGGAACTGCGGGCTAAAGTACGCGAGTACTTTATTCGCAAACGCCTCAAGCAGTTTGTCTCGGCGCAAGTCCTGCGTGAGCTACAGTCTGATCCGGGCCAATTGCAGCCCCGCAAGCAGGTTGCCACGCTTTTGTTCTCGGACATTCGGGGCTTTACGACCATGACTGAACGGCGCGATCCGCAGGAATGGGCCGCGTTCTTGAGCGTCAATTACTTCAGCCCGATGGGTGAGATCATCTTTCAGAACAATGGCACGCTGGATAAACACATCGGCGACAGTATCATGGCGATCTACGGCGCGCCGATCATCGGTCAGGACGATGTGCTGCGGGCCGTTCGCACGGCGGTCGAGATGCGCGATCGGATGATCCAGATCAATGCGGCGCTGGTTGAATCACGGCGCTTGCCTGTCGCCTTTGGCATCGACACGGGTGAGGTGATGGTCGGTATGTTCGGCTCGGCCCGCAAACGCGAATATACGGCTTTGGGTCATCCGGTCAATCGCGCCAGCCATGTGCAGCAAGTCGCCCGGGCCGGGCAAATCTTGATCACGCCTGAGACTTATGAATCGGTCAAAGATCGCGTGCAAGTGGAAGCGCTGACGCCGATTCAAATTCGCAGCTTGCCTGAGCTGCTCACGCTCTATAATGTATTGAGCCTCAGCTAAAGACGTCAGATCAACTTACCTTGCGTTGCCCGATTGGCTTTGCCCGTGCCGCTCGGACAGCCGTGTATGATAAGAGGGGAACACATCATGCCCGATGAACTCGATCCTCTGCAAACGCAGCCGACTATGCCGCCCCCTTCGCCGCCGCCGGCTGCTCCGCCGTTGCTGATTCGCGTGCCCGCTGCAGCCTCCACGGTCACTCCCATCTCCACGGTCACTCCCATATGGATTTACATTGCGGCCGGGCTGGCGGGTGTCTTGATCATTGCGCTCGTCGTGATTGCGGTCCTGTCGATTCGGGTGCTCGCCAGCACGCCCGCGCCTACGCCCACCGCGATTGCCGTTACACCGCAGCCTCAACTCATCGCTTCGTCTGATGCCGCTGTTGCCGGTACACCCTTAACCATTCAGGGTGCAGGTTGGATTCCGGGCGATGGCCTCAATATGTTTCTGCGCGATCCGGCTGCACCGGGCGATCCTATCTTACCGGTTGGCACAGGCCAGGTCAGCGCTAACGGCACTCTGTTGGTGACATTCACTTATCCCACCGATCCTCGTTGGGCCAATTTGAGAAAAGTCGAAGTCATTGCTCAATCGCGCAGGACGGGCGGCTATGTGTCTGTGCCGCTTGGCGTTCGCGCCGGAGTCATCACCCCGACGATCGCATTCACACCTACACCTACACCTACGCCAATCGGCGCGACCGCCGTACCCGGCGCGACTATCGCGCCCTCACTCACGCCGACCGCGGTGTCGACCGCTACACCGACCAGCACCTCGACACCCACTCCGCTGGTGATTACGCAGTGGCGGGGCGAATACTATGCCAATGCCAGCCCGGTCGGCTCGCCTGCCCTGGTGCGGAATGATGCGGATGTGAACTTCGATTGGGGGAGCGGTTCGCCTGATCCATCGATCCCGGCGGATAACTTCTCGGCGCGCTGGACACGGTCATTGCCGTTCGATGCAGGGGTGTATCAATTCTCAGTGCAGGCCGATGACGGCGTGCGTTTGTGGGTCGATGATTTGCCCGTGCTCGATGAGTGGCACACGGCCGCACCCACCCTTTACACCCGCAACTTGACGCTGTCGGCGGGTCAACATGATATCCGTATCGAATATTCCGAAGGCACCGGCGATGCCTACCTCCACTTCAATGTTGCGCCGGTCACCTCGTACGCGGGCTGGAAAGGCGAGTACTACAACAATCCCTTCCTGGGCGGATCGCCGATCTTG
>JADGQE010000211.1 GCA_017882055.1 Thermoflexales bacterium | reverse complement strand
CGTGTCATTCCGAGCGTAGCGAGGAATCTCTACCGCTGTCGTAGAGACCCCTCGCTATGCTCGGGGTGACACCGTAAATCAACTCGGAAACCGCTCTAGAACCAACTATTCTCGTGATCTTTGGCAGTATGGGTGATCTAACGTGGCGCAAGCTGGCTCCTGCCCTCTACAATATGCTGCTTGACCAGCAGCTGCCCGAACGTTTCGCCGTGATTGGGCTGGATCTCAAGGCTGGAAGCACGGATGAATTCCGCCAGCGGCTGAGAGACGGCGCGAATAGCTTCTGTGAATGTGGAGAGGTAGAGGAGAAAACATGGAAAAAGTTTACGGCCAACCTGTCGTATATCTCGGGCGATTTTGCCGATCCCGCAACCTACGCAGCCTTAAATAAGCAGCTTAAAGCCAATGCGGAGAAATGGGATTGTCCGGCTAATCATGTCTTTTACCTGGCGACTCCATCGGGCATCGTGGAAATCATCGTCAAAGGGATTGGCACAGCCAGGCTCGCTCAAGACAAACAACGCGTCCGAATCGTCGTGGAAAAGCCTTTTGGTCATAGCCTGGCTTCTGCGGTTGATCTGAATGCTGTGCTCACGGCGGTTTTTGACGAAACCCAGATCTACCGGATCGATCATTACCTGGGCAAGGAAACCGTTCAGAACATTCTCGCCTTTCGCTTTGCCAATGCGTTGTTCGAACCAATCTGGAACCGCCGCTATATCGACCATGTGCAGATTACCGTTGCCGAACAAGTGGGCGTGGAGCACCGAGGCGCGTACTACGAACACGCGGGGGCTTTGCGGGATATGATCCAGAATCACCTGGTGCAAATCTTGACCCTGATTGCCATGGAACCGATGGTCTCCTTTGATGCGGATGAAATCCGCAACAAGAAAGTGGACGTGTTGAAGGCTATCCGCCCGATCGCCAAAGAGCGGGTTCAGGATGTTGCCGTGCGCGGTCAGTATGGACCGGGTTCGGTGGAAGATCAAAAAGTTCCGGCCTATCGATCTGAACCCGGTGTGGCACCCGCTTCACTCGCCGAAACATTCGCTGCGATCAAATTGCTGGTCGACAATTGGCGCTGGCAGGACGTGCCCTTTTACCTACGCACCGGTAAGCGACTACCGACCAGAGCTTCACAAGTGACGATCCAATTCCGACCTGTGCCTCACCAATCCTTTCCAGCAACAGCCGCTTTCGCCTGGCAACCCAACTACCTGATCATAGACATTCAGCCTCAGGAAGGGATTTCACTCCGGTTTCAGGCCAAGCAACCCGGTGCAAGCCTGCATTTAACTCCGACGGACATGCACTTTTCCTATCAAGAAACCTTTCAATCAAAATCACCCGAGGCTTATGAAACCTTACTAATAGATGTAATGTCAGGCGATGCAACCCTGTTCATGCGAGCTGATCAACGAGGCATCCTGATAAGTCTGAATGCCAATTCTGAACGTGTGGGAAAATTCCATACCGGCAGACTTCCCCAATTACCCATCAGGCATATGGGGACCGGAGGCTGCTGCGGCCTTAATTACGAGAGATGGCCGGAGCTGGTGGCTACAGCCCGCCTCCAAGGATGTTCAGGTTGGGAATCAAGCTCAGAACTCAACAGGATCAATGAGTAACCGAAGTTGAAGCAAGTATGGGTGCAGAGTCTTAGCGCACACCGTCGGCGTGTTTCTCAATCTTCTACTCGGTCGTCCACCATTCGACTCCGATGATTTGTTGGAGACGCAACAAAAAAGTGTTACACATTAGGTATCATGTGATTGGGTTCAATCCGAAGCCATCTAAGAACTTGGAAGTAACATCAAAAAGCGGAGGAACTTTGACAAAACAAAGAATCATACGAATGATAATCGCTGTATTGGTCGTGATCCAGATTCCGGCTTGGTTCTTCCAGACTAACCCACCGGTGCTGGCCGAGCCAAAGTGGGATAGTCCAGCGACTCGCGGCCTGGCCGTGCGTGCCTGCTTCGATTGTCATAGCAACGAAACCATATGGCCAATCTATGCACGCGTCGCGCCGATCTCATGACTGATCACGTTCGATACGATCAATGGGCGCAGCCACCTGAATTTCTCGGAATGGGGTGCAGGCCAGCAGGGCCAGGGCACGCGTGAAGCCAGCCGCCAGATTCAATCTGGCTCGATGCCGCCGGCGCTTTATATCACTCTGCACCCCGCTGCAAATTTAACCGATACGGAAAAACAGCAACTGATCCTGGGGTTGCAAAATTCGTTGAAGTAAATGCGCAGTGGATATTCGCAGTATCATAGCGAGTAATGAACCGGGTGCATTTCAAGTTGGGGGCAACCATCAGCGAAGCAAGCCTTCTTCGACTAACGGTCATTGCGTGTTACTCCCAACAACAAACACTGCGCCCTGTCCGTCACACCCCGCTCGAATTGTCCCGCAGCAAGATATGTTGTATCGTTTAAGCGTGAGCCGAACGAGACTGCAAGGGAGAAACCATTCCATGAACAAGACGCGTGTTGTCGGATGGCAGGAACTGCTCGAAGGTTATCCGTGGTTCGCCGGCGAAGGTCGTTACCCCATTCCGGCTTATTCGGAATTCATGCCTGCGCCGCGTGTAGGGCGCAGCCTGTACGGTGATATTGACGAAGTCTTGTTCGCCCCCGATGATGCCTACGGTTGGCGTGTGCCTGAAATCGAGGAAGAGTACGAACTCCGGCCCGGCCTGGAAAACATCGCCAGGCAAGTGATCGGACATCTCATGCAACTCGGACGTGGTCTACCGGCGGCTCACGTCGTCGGGCGCAATCGGCGCCTGGTGATGGAAGACAATCGCTACTGGTCGCCCGAACTGGAGGCGAGCCTGGGTCATTTGGATCACGAGCGCTATGTGCTGCTGCTGCCGGTGGCGCTGGCTAAAACGCAGGATTATCTGGGTCGCGTGTGCTGGACGCTGTTTGGCAACAGCGAGCAGGGACCCGAGCGCGCCTTCTGGCGCAGCTTCTACACAGCGCCCAACAAAGAAATTCCGGTGCGCGATTCGCGTGGGCTGATCAGTCAACTTTTGTCCAGCGTGTATGGTGAAACAACCCGCAGCGCGGACGACCTCGTCCGGGCCGGTTTCCGCATCTTGCCTTCCAGCCAGCATGAACGCTTTCCATACTGGCATGTTCGATCGCTGCCGAAGTGGACGCGTCCTTTCCTCATGGACGACGACTCGGCTCTGGAGAACGTTGGATATCTGCTGACCTTCCGCCCGTTCAGCGAATTACCGGCCGGCGTTCGAGCGAAGTATCTGGCAGGCAAGCTGGCGTTGATTCCCAGCCCGCTCAGCCTCGTCTTCTGGGGCATGCAAGTCTATTATCGGTCGCAGGAGCAAGCGCCGTTGGCGATACAGTCTGCGTTGGCGCCGCTGGTGGCCCGGCACGAAGGACCGGGTATCCGCGTGCCGCAAGCGGCCTGGCTGCACGAACCCCGGCGCGATGGACAGACTGTTGAGATTTCTGAAGAGTTGCTGCTCAATACCTACACGCGCACGCACCGTTGGGATCGCGTACGCCGCGACGAAGATGCGGTCGCGCGCAGCACGCATGTGAACAAAGTGACCGAAGCGTTGTTCAGCACGGCGCTGGTTGATCTCGACCTCTACAACAAACCGCTGGCGCGTAACAGCCAGATTTGGACATCGGACGCGGAGCTGCTGCTTGACGGCCCCCATGCCACGCGCGCCGATATTGATCGAGCGGCCGCGGCTGTTCTGGAAGGCGGCCTCTTCAGATATTCCTTTCATTTTCCAGCCATGCGCGTGGGTCAGTACGAGGTTTACTGGCAGCGCCCGCTGGCTGCGTATTGGTCGCGCGAAGATGATCAGGTCAAGATGTTGGAAGGAACGCTGCCCGGTTATTTCACGGCTTACGCTAGCGAACGGCCGGACGTTGCGCACCCGGTTGAATTGTACCCGCGCTTGTTGCAGCGCCCGGTCTACCTCGATGCGTTGCGCCACATCGACGACACCCACGATCATTACCGGCATCAGACTGCGCTGAATGTTCTAACCATTCTGGATATGTCGGCGCGTTGGAACAAGCACCGCTTGCCGCGCAGTTTTGCGCGGCAGATGCTGCGCATCGCGAAGGAAGAGAATGCCGATGAATGGTTGAGCGCGGTGCGCGCGCGGGCCACCCAGCCGGCGGTTGCCCGCCGCCTGATGACGGCGATCGAGCAGCGGCTGGAGCCAGCCGATCGGCCATTGCCCGATCCGATCACGTACGACGCGACGGCGACCCGCGCGTATGAGGAAGCCTATTGGAACGACATCGCCACGTTATCGCACGGACGCTACGTCAACAAAGTCAACTCGGACGTCGTGCAAGACGAGCCGACTAAGAAGCGCATCGCGCATCCGCACCGCGATCTCCACGACCTGGGCGAATATCTTATCAAGCGTCATCGTGAAGCGATTGCGGCAGCGGGCCTGGAGGGCGTCGCGCGGGCAGGCGAGTTGCCGTTTAAGTGGGAAACCGATTTCGATTTCACGCTCTACGGCGGTTGGCAGCGCGATCAAGAGGGCAAAGAATACGAGCGCAATCTCCTCGTCGTGATACCGGGCAAGAATCGCGGCGAAGCCGTGGTGATGGGGGATCACTATGACACGGCTTATATGGAAGACGTTTATGATAAAGCGCGGGGAGGTGATGGTGCGCGTATCGGCGCAGCCGGCGCCGACGATAATGATTCCGCAACTGCGACTTTGCTGCAAGCCGCGCCCATCTTCTTGAAACTTGCCCAGGCAGGCAAACTGGAGCGCGATGTGTGGCTGATCCATCTGACCGGCGAAGAGTTTCCAGCAGATTGTATGGGCGCGCGGAAGTTCTGTCAGGCGCTGGTGGAAAAATCACTCAAACTGCACGTTGAAAATGATCAATGGATCGATCTATCGGAAACGCGCGTGGTGGGCGTGCTGGTCATGGATATGATCGCGCACAACCGCGACAACGCGCACAACATCTTTCAGATTTCACCGGGCAAGAGTGTGGATTCGCTGCGCCTGGCGTATCAGGCGCATCTCGCGAACAGGGTTTGGAATGAGAAGTCGGCAGAGTGGAATCAGCGCCCGGAGCGGCGTGGACTGGGGCAGGGCGTGCGCAGTGCGGATGGCAAGACCATGCCGCAGATCGCCCGGCATCCACAGCTCGATGGCGAAGTGCGTACTTTCGACGATCCGCAGAGTTCGGTCTTCAACACCGACGTGCAAATCTTCTCCGACATCGGCGCACCGGGCCTCTTGATGATGGAAGACTACGACATCAGCCGCACTGGCTACCATGACTCACGTGATACGCTGGAGAACATCGATCTTGACTACGGTGCGGCGGTGTCCGCGATTTGCATCGAGACGATTGCGCGGGTTGCCACGCTTCAAACCTTGACGACTTGACGCGGATGATGCGATCCCTCCTGGCTGGGGATAATTCGCGATCATCCAGCAGTGGGTAACTGGCGATCGAGCGGGTCGGCTGAACGGCCTCTCTCCTGGAAGGAGTTTGCCGGATGCATACCGACAATCTGCGACTCGTGCGGGTGAGTCTTTGCCCAACGGTCACTGCGCATCACTCCCAACAAAAAACGCAGTACCGCTTCCGGTGAGTGCGCCTTTGCCCGTCGCGGAACGTCGTGGCGGCCAGTCACTCAACTGCCCAATCTGCTCTGCACACCCCGCTCGAGTTGTCTCCCATCAAGAAATGTAGTACCCACACAGCACACCTGGACAATTCATCGAAATCAGGTAACAATCTTGACCAATCAATAAATCTTTCGGCAACCCAGACAGGCAGCACCGGAAAGAGTTTGGCTTTCAGGAGACAAACATGAATCGCTACTTTAATGCATTGCTTTTTGCCGCCCTGTTAATGGCAACTGCGGCCGCGGCCTGCACGCCAGGCACTCCTACACCGACTGTCCGGCCCATCGATACTCCGACGTTGGCACCAACGGCTACCAACACGGCAGCAGCCAAACCGCAGCCGACTTCAGCGCCTACTCAAGTCTCCACCCCGGCGCCGACTTCCACACCAACCAACATACCGACGGCGATGCCGACTACTGTGCCTACGACGGCGAATACAGATTACATGCCGTATCTCGACGATCGCAGCGATGCGGCCGCCGTCATCCATTCCTTGTTCAACGCGATCAATCTGCATCAGTACGCGCGGGCCTATTCGTACTGGGATGACACGCCTCAACGGGTGACCTTCGATCAGTTCGAGGCCGGTTATCAAAACACGGCTTCAGTCCAAATCACGCTCGGTGCGATTGGCGTTGGTGCTGGCGCAGGTAATCTGTATGCACCCGTGCCAATAACGCTCAACGCGAAAACGACGTCGGGGGCAACGCAGACCTTTGTCGGTTGTTATCTACTGCATCTCAGCCAGCCGGCGATTCAGGGCGCGCTGCCCTTTAGGCCGTGGGGCATTCAATCGGCGACGGTGCAATTAGTGGCCGACAACGCTAACGCGGCTGACTTGATGTCGCACGCGTGTGATAACTTTGGGCCACCGCCCACAACTTTGTCGCAACCGACCGCTGCTCCCGGCGACATCAGCGCGAACCAGTACATTGACAGTCGCACTGGCCCGGTGGAAGTGCTCCAGTCGCTTTATAATGCCATCAACCGGCACGAGGATGTGCGCGCTTATTCATATTGGAAGAGTACGGCGCAGAACCTGCCAGGCCTCGATCAATTCGAGCAGGGTTACAACAACACGCAGGAAGTGACGTTGACGACTGGCCTGGTTACGTCCGACGCTGGTGCGGGGCAGATTTACGACACGGTTCCGGTGGCATTGAAAGCGGGCCTCAGCGATGGGACGCAGCAAACCTTCGTCGGCTGTTACGTGCTGCACATCAGCAATCCCGACATACAGACCGCGCCGCCGTTTCAACCACTGGGCATCGAATCGGCCAACGTGCGGCAGGTAGCGAACGATGCGGATACTGCGGCGTTGATGAATCAGTTGTGCGGCTTGCCATAGACGCGCTGCACAAACCGGTGCTACCGCTTGGCCAGGGATAATTCACGGCCATCCAGCAGTGGGCAATGACCC
>JADGQE010000210.1 GCA_017882055.1 Thermoflexales bacterium | reverse complement strand
ATGGACGCCGATCTCGCGGCCGCCCCGTGGCTGCACGCCAGCGGCCTGAACGTACTCCTGTTCGATTGGCGCGGTCACGGGCGAAGTGAAGGGCAGATCGTCACGCTGGGCCTCAACGAACGCTACGATCTGCTGGCGGCCGTCGCGCTGGCCAAATCCAAAGGCGCGCAGCGAATCGGCGTGCTGGGCTTTTCGATGGGCGGCACCGTGGCGCTCACGACGGCAGCCGCCTGTCCGGACATCGATGCGGTGGCCGTCGACAGCGCATTTGTCCACACCACTTCGGCCATCGCGGGCGCAATGCAAGAACGTCATGTGCCAGAGCGGGCAGCCTATTTGCTGGCGCGCCTGTTCCTGCTCACCGCCAGCTTGCGATTCGGATTCAATCTATTTGCCGTCGAGCCTCTGAAAGCCATCGAACGGATCGCGCCGCGGCCGGTGTTGATGATGTATGGTGAGCGCGATCTCTGCGTACCAGCCAGTGAAGTCAGGTTGCTGTATCAACGTGCCAGGGAACCCAGGCAGTTGTGGCAAGTCCCTGAGGCCGCTCATCGAAACCTGCAGCTCTACCGGGCTGAAGAGTATCGCCAGAAGATCGTAGAATTTTTCGAGCAGAATCTGCGGCTCGATCGGAAAGCGTGAGCAGGCCGGCCTAAGCGCCAACGAGGCGCGACCAAAGCAATCTTGACTTGTGCCTCAATCGATTCTAGTCGTCCACCAAATAAATTATGAGAGGTAGCATCGGGCCTCGTGCCCGTGAAACGCCGACAAGCGGCGATGCTACAACCCATCAAAACTTTTGTGGTGGACTACCAGGATGAATGCAGACAAGCCCGCCGGAGGATAGGCAGAACTGGTATAATCTTTGCATGCAGATTTCGCCGCCTTCTCATCCGTCTTCACGCGGGCCGCTGGTCGTACTCGGCTTGGGCCTGTTGCTGCTCGTCGGTGGATTTGTGGTATTGCTCATCGGGACGATCGGACAGGCCAACACGCCGCGTCCCACGCCCGTGCCGACGGTTGAACCTGCCACGCTTGCATCGACGGAAGTTCGATCAACCACCCAGCGCCTGGCTGTGATCGACAGCGATCGGATTTATACCGTCGATCCGGATGGCCGCAACCTCGTGTCGATCGAAACGCCCGGCACGGTACCGTCCGCCGCTTTAATCTGGTCGCGCGATGATAGTCGCTTGATCTACACACACATTGTAGGCGCAGACAGCCAGCTCATGAGCGCGAAGCCGGACGGCTCGGATCAAATCGTTTTGTTTGCGACCGATCGAACCGGCGCACCGTTCTATCTGTATGGCTCGCCCGACGATGCCTATGTGGCGTTTCTCATGGCGGATAAAACGAACGGCATCGATCTGCGGCTGGCCGACCGCCGCCAGGCCAACGCCGTCCGATCGATCGCCCAAGGGCAGCCCAATTATTATTCGTGGTCGCCGGATGGCAAAGCCTTGCTGCTGCACATCGGCGGCACGAGCAGCACTGCTTTCGTCGGCACTTACAACATCGGCGATGAGTCGCCCACGCCCATCGAGTCGGCTCCGGCAGCCTTCCAGACGCCGATCTGGTCACCCGGCGGGCAAGCGCGTTGGTTGTATGCGCGCCAGCGTGACAACAACAACGATCTGATTATCTCCGACGGCAAGACCGATACGAAACTCGCGTCGTTTGACGACGGCATCACCTTTAGTTGGTCGCCGGATGGACAGCACGTCGCTTATGCCATCAACTCGACGACGAGTCTGCTGTATGATGTTTTAACGGTCGTGGACGCGGAAGGCAACTCGCCGCAAGTTTACTTCAGGGGCAATTTATTGGCTTTCTTCTGGTCGCCGGATGGCCACAAGTTGGCCTACCTGTCCGGTGCGCTGATCGAACCCGGGCCGGTCGGGCGGGTGAACGGCGTGGCTTCGACTCGAATCGATCAGACTCAGCGCACGCTCGAAATGACGTGGCACGTGCTCGATCTCAAATCGCAGCAGAAGATTGATCTGGCGACCTTCAAGCCGGCAGATTCATTTCTTTATTTAGTTCAGTATTTCGATCAGTACGCGCAGTCGATCGCAGTCTGGTCGCCCGACAGCCGATCGCTCGTCTATACCGGCACGCCGTTGGCCGGCAAGTCCGGCGTGTACGTGCTGGACACAACCAACCCGTCCGCCGCGCCCCTTTACGTCGGACCGGGCGAGTTTGCCATCTGGTCGTGGCGCTAACTTGAAACCTTGCGAGGGTTGTGTTTGAAAATCGTCGAGCGATTCCTCACCCCTCGCAAGAATTAACTCACGAGGTTTTGCTTGTTTACCTGGTCGCGTCCACGTCGAGCGTGGCGGCGATTGCGCGTGCTGGGCATCGTCGCCGTCGTTGTTTACGTCATCATCCAATTCATCACTTTTCAGTTGTCGCTGTCACGGTTGCCGGCGACCTGGATCGTCGCCGGCAAAACGTATGCCGATGTGCCGATCGACTCAGCCATGCAGCAGTTGACGGGCGATCTGCAACAGCCGATCGTGCTGCATTATTTCACGCAATCGATCGCGCTTCAACCCCGCGCGATCGATTTCACCTTCGATGCCGATCTGACGGCGCAGTCGATCCGCATTGCGCGCACGGAGAATTCGGCGCTGACCGACTTTCTGCGCCACCTGATCTTCCAGCCGCCCGCCCCGCGTGAAATTCCGATCGTCGCCGGTTACTCGGATGAAAAGGCGCGTGCGTTGTTGACCGATCTCAGCACCCGCTACGATCAACCCGCCCGGCCGCCCGTGCCGCAGCCCGACTCGATGACGCTCGTGCCCGGCCAGCCGGGCTTTCAACTCAACATCGTCCAATCGATGCCGCCGATCGAGGCCGCGCTGAAATCGGCGGTCGATCGCGATGTCAAACTGGTGATCGACCATCAACCTGCACCGCGTCCCGGCATCGATCAACTCTCACAGCTCATCATCGGACGGTTGGCGCTGTTTCCCGGCAATAGCAGCGTCTTTTTGAAAGACCTGCAAACGGGCCACGAGATCAACCTCAATCCCCAGGTGGCTTACTCCGGCTTAGGCTTGATGAAAATCGCGATCCTCACCGAAGTCTTTCGCAAACTCGATCAGTCGCCGGATATCACGCTGACGCAGCGGTTGACTTCGACGCTGGGTCTCGACAACAACTTCGCGGCAAATGCGCTGCTGGGCTTCATCGGCGAGAACAATATTCCGAATGGCGTGAAAGTGTTGACTGCCTCGCTGCGCAACCTCGGCCTGGTCAATACCTTCATGACCGCGGCGTACGGCGAGACGACCACGCTTCCATCGCCGGTAACGCCGGCGAATTCCAACGCGGCGGCAAACACCAGGGCTGATCCGGCGATCCAGACGACGGCGACGGATATGGGCCTGCTGCTGGAAATGATCTATCAATGCAGTCACAGCGGCGGCACTTTGATGGTGGTCTATCCGGGCCGCTTCACGCCGGCCGAGTGCGCACAGATCATCGATCTGCTCAAGCAAAATCCGCCGCCGGGCCAGCCGCCCTTTTTGCGCGGCGGCCTGCCGGCCGAAGCCTCGATCGCGCATCGACCGGCCGGCAATGCCGGGACACGTGCCGATGCCGCGCTCACCTCTTCGCCCGGCGGTGACTACGTGCTGGTCGTTTTCCTGAATCTCCCGAATCAGGGCCTGGATGCGAACATTGCCAACACGGTGATGACCGACATTTCACGCGCGGCCTATGACTACTTCAATCCGAAATGAAATCCGGATCTCTGATCTTTCAACTCTGATCTTCTGGTGATTATGCACAAGTGATTTTTACCACGGAGACACGGAGTTTTTGGAAAGTGTGCTTTTCTCCGTGGCCTCTGTGTCTCCGTGGTGAGATGTGTATATTCACCAGCAGCCCCCGTTGACGCGCGGGGGCTGCTATGCTAGAATCAAACCGGTAACAAGCAATCCACAATCGCGGGAGTAGCTCAGTTGGTAGAGCGCCTGCCTTCCAAGCAGGATGTCGCGGGTCCGAGTCCCGTCTCCCGCTCCAAATACTAGGGGTTGTTTCAAGCCGAAACGACCCCTGATTATTTTCCCTCAAGCGCGAGGGCCGCGCTCACGCCTTACCCGCCGCTTTGCGGCGGCACCTAGCGGGCCACCAACGCTCCGCTGGAGCATTGGGTATGGCCAGGCGCGCCAGGCGTCACAGCCCTCGCGTCGATCTTCGGAGTTAAACCTTGCGAGGGGTCTTAGCGCGGAGTGACGATCTTCACGGCCAACCCTCGCAAGGGTCTTGTTTTACAGATTCAATTTCTTCAACAGATCGGGGCGACTCTTGAGCGTGGTCTGCGCCAACCGCTCGAAAATCTTTTGCCACTTGTCCAGCGTGGCGAAAGCTGCATCCCGATCCGCTGTCGATTTGGTCGCCGCGCCAATGGCGGCATTTTGATCCTCGTCGGCTTTTTTGAAGGCATCCACCGCGGCGAGCGCCGAAGTGAGATAGGCCGCCGGATAACCATTGGCCGCAAACGTCGCCGCGTAGGGTTCTTTCTGCGCCGCCTTATATGATAGCTGCGCCGCACCGCTGAACTGCTGCGCATCTTTGGGGATGCTGCCACTGAGGTTGAGCGCCGTGGATCAGTGGCGGCGGGGAAGCAGGCTCAGAGCAATTTCGCAACTTGAAATGCACCGGAGGTAAAATATGTGTAGACAAGCTGCGCAAGTTGGGTTATTCTGTTCTGGACGATCGGCGCCATCCTGAACACCAGCCGGAGGCGTTGAACCATCCTTGCCTCATGAGGATAATCGTGCCCGTGGATATACCAACCGCCATCGCCTTTGTTCAGAAGCATGGTGGTGCAGTCGAACTAGCGCGGCTCAAGTAGCTGCTTACTCAACCCAATAAGGAACACTCATGTCCCCTACGACACGCATTTTGGTTACGGGCGCTACCGGCAAAGTTGGCCGCGCCTTTATCAAGCGGGTGTTAGCCGACCCGAAATTTGATTCGGTTGTGGTTCGGGCCTTGTGCCACCATCGAGAACTCGAAGCTCATGACCGGATCGAAATCGTTCGCGGCTCGATCGAACAGCGTGAGGTCGTGGAAACGGCGCTGGCCGACGTCAGCCACGTGGTGCATTTGGCCACGTGCAAAGAAACTCCCGACCAGATCATGGACGTGGCCGTGAAGGGTCTGTTCTGGTTGTTGGAAACCTGCCGCGCCAGCCGCACTTTCCGGCAATTCATGCTGATCGGCGGCGATGCCGGGGTCGGACACTTCTTCTACCCTCATCCCATGCCCGTCACCGAAACACAAAGGCATTCGGCCTACCCCGGCTGTTATGCTCTCTCGAAGGTGCTGGAAGAGGTCATGCTGGAGCAATACTATCTTCAGTATGATCTCAACGGGTGCTGCCTGCGCGCACCCTGGATCATGGCGAAAGACGATTTCAAACACCAACTCTCCTTCGGTGCAGATGTATTTGGCGGCCCGCGTTGGCGGGACCTGGTCGGTGCTGAGCAAGCGGATGAATACGTGCGAACGCAAACCATCCCCGTTATGCTTGAGCCCGATGGTCAACCGGTGAAGCGCAACTTCGTGCACGTGGATGATCTCGTCAGTGCGATGCTGCTGGCGCTTGATCACCCGCGCGCCCGGCAGCAGACCTTCAATATCAGCATGGATGAGCCGGTGGATTACGGCGAAGTGGGCGGGTATCTGGCCGCGAGTCGCGGGCTGCCGTCGGTCGGCATCCAGACACCCTATCACTCGACCTGGCTGGACAATGCGAAAGCTAAGTTGCTCCTGGGCTGGCGACCGGAGTATGACCTGAAGAAGATGATTGATTCAGCCTGGGATTACGTGCGGGTGCCGGATGATCCTCGGATTGTTTGGTATCCCGGCTGATGACCTTTATCGTTCACTATCTTGTCAAAACTCAAACAATAGGAGTGTAACATGGCAAATCGACGATTCAACTGGGGCATCATCGGTCCAGGCCGCATTGCACACCAGTTTGCAGACGGCTTAAGCGTCATCGAGGACGCCGCCTTGTATGCGGTGGCCAGCAGCCGCCTGGAGCGAGCGAAAGCTTTTGCCGAACAGCACGCCGGCGAGAAAACGTATGACTCTTATGAGACCCTGGTCAATGACCCACAGGTGGATGCGATCTACATTGCCACCCCGCATCGCTTCCATTTCGACAATGCGATGCTGTGTCTGAAGGCGGGCAAACCGGTCTTGTGTGAAAAACCCCTGACGGTTAACGCAGCCGAGGCGCAACAGTTGATCGAGACGGCCCGGGCCAACAACGTCTTCCTGATGGAAGCGCTTTGGACACGCTATTTGCCCATTTACCAGCAAGTCCGCCAATGGCTGGAGGCCAAAGCGATTGGCGACCTGAGGTTGCTGGTCTCGACCTTCGGCATTAATGTGCCCAAAGACAAAGAGGAGCGCTGGCTTAACCCTGAACTGGCCGGGGGGACGTTGTTGGATATGGGCGTTTATCCGATCGCGGTGTCCCAATGGGTCATGGGCCAAATGCCTCAATCTTTTAGCGCCACAGCTTATCTGGGCAAAACCGGCGTGGATGAGCTCACTGCGGCCACACTCAAGTATGAAAACGGCGTCATCTCGCAGTTTAGCAGCAACTTCATCAGCGACAATGCGAACGAGTTCTTGATCTACGGCTCGACCGGCCACATCCGAATCCATGCCAATTACTGGGCGGCGACCCAGGCCACGCTGGTGGCCCAGGCTACGCTGGGGGCCCAGGCTACGCCGGGAGCCAACGAGCAAACCTTGACCGTCTCAAAACCGTTTCGGGGCGGCGGC
This sequence comes from Thermoflexales bacterium, assembly GCA_017882055.1. Taxonomy (GTDB): domain Bacteria; phylum Chloroflexota; class Anaerolineae; order Fen-1058; family Fen-1058; genus JADGQE01. The sequence goes on along the minus strand of JADGQE010000210.1, from coordinate 274 downwards.
TTCGAATATCAAATCGAGGAAGCCATGCGCTGTATCCGCGCAGGCCGGCTGGAAAGCCCGGGCATGTCGCAGGCGCACACGCTGGCGAATATGGAATTGATGGACAAAATTCGGGCAGAGATCGGGCTGAAATATCCGTTTGAAAAGTAGCGTACAGACCCAAGCGTTATTTTGTTCGACACACTCTCACTGCGGCCCTGCATAAAGCGGACCACTATCGGGGGCACTGTTAATAGTGGTGTCGTAGGTCTTCGTAGCAAACAAGCGGTCCAAC
>JADGQE010000209.1 GCA_017882055.1 Thermoflexales bacterium | reverse complement strand
CTGGTCACCACGCAATGCGCCTCCTATTGTCGCTACTGCACCCGCAGCCGCATCGTCGGCGATCCGGCGGCCACCTTCAAGCGCTCAGAGTGGGACGCGGCCATCGCGTACATCGAACGCACGCCGCAAATTCGAGATGTGCTGCTGTCCGGCGGTGATCCGCTGACGCTGGCGCCCAGGCTGCTGGAAGAATTGCTGGCGCGCCTGCGGGCCATCCCGCATGTCGAGATTATCCGCATCGGCAGCCGCGTGCCGGTCTTTATGCCGCAGCGGATCGATCAGGAATTCTGCGACATGGTGCAGAAATATCACCCGTTCTGGCTGAACATTCATGTCAACCATGCGCAGGAAATTACACCTGAACTGCGGGCGGCGTGCGATCGGTTGTCGCGGGCCGGCGTGCCGTTGGGCAATCAGAGTGTGCTGCTGGCCGGTGTAAACGATTCGGTCAATATTCAGCGGGAGCTGGTGCACGAGCTGGTCAAGATGCGCGTGCGGCCTTATTACTTGTATCAATGCGATCTAGTTGAAGGGGCCGGTCACTTCCGTACCTCGGTTTCCAAGGGTATCGAGATCATGGAAGGGCTGCGCGGTCACACCAGCGGCTACGCGGTGCCGCTCTACCTGATCGACGCGCCGGGCGGCGGCGGCAAGATTCCGGTGATGCCCAACTACGTCCTATCGGCGGCGCCGGGCAAGACGGTGCTGCGCAACTATGAGGGCTTCATCACCACCTACACTGAACCGGCGGACTACAATCCGCGTGAGATTGATGCGCTGGATGCTCGAGCGCGCAAGCGCATCGAGCGTGGGCAGGAGGGCGTGCTGGGTTTGCTCGAAGGCGACCGCCTGACGATCGAGCCCGCTAACTTCCGCGAGACGCATCTGCGCGGCGCTGAGCAGCATCGTCTGAATGCCGATGAAAGCAAATGGCAGCCGTTGGGCATCGGTACACCCGATCGGCCTTTGCTGAAGCAGGAACCGAAGGTCGAGAAGAGTCAGCCACCATCCGAAGACGCTTAGGCTGATCGAGCGATCAGCCGTGAAGTTGTAATACCAGAAACAAGGAGCATAAGTGTGGAGAATGAAGCAGATCCTTCCAGTCCCAATTTGGGCTCCCTCTGTGGCATGAAGACTGAGGGAGCCGCCAGTGCGAGGAGGGTTGAACCATGCGCGTAGCCTTGCTCTATAACCTGGCCGAAAATGCGCCGCAACCCAAGTCCAATGCGCCGCATGATGTTTTGTACGAGTTGGATCATCCGGGCAATGTGGCGGCTTACAAAGCGGCCCTCGAGGCGCACGGACACGTTGTCTTTCCGATGGAAGGCGACGCGAGACTGGCTCAGCGATTGAAGGATCTCGCGATCGATATTTGTTTCAATACCTGCGAAGGTTTTCGCGGCGATTCGCGCGAGGCGCAGGCGCCGGCCTTGCTGGAGATGCTGGGGTATCCATACACCGGATCGAAGGTGCTGGCGTTAGCGCTCACCCTCGACAAGGCCATGACGAAACGTGTGCTGGCTTATCATGATCTGCCCACGCCGGCCTTTCAAGAATTTACCTCCGCCGATGAGCCGCTTGATCCGCGACTCGCCGCTAAATTCCCGTTGTTTGCGAAACCGAACAGCGAAGGTACCGGCATGGGGATCGATGAGCAGTCGATCCTGCACGATGAACGCGAGCTGCGCGAGCGGGTCGCTTACTTGCTGAATGCCTATCAGGAACCGGTGCTGGTCGAACAATACATCGAAGGCAATGATGCGACGATCGGCATGATCGGCAATTGGCCCGACCTCCACATTTTCCCGATCTCCATGATCGATCATTCGGTCTACGACGAGACCGGGGTGCATGTGTATGGATCGCTGTTGAAGGTCGATCGGGCGGATGCCTATCAGTATCACTGCCCGGCGCTGCTGCCCGAAGCGTTGGCCGAAGCGTTGCGGCGGCTGGCGGTGGCAGCGATGCGCGTGACCGGCACATTGGATTTTGCCCGCGTCGATTTCCGGATGGACCAGCACGCTAACAACAAACCGTATATTCTGGAGATCAATTCGCTGCCCGGCATCACGCCGATCAGCGATCTGACGTTGATGGCGCAGGCCGATGGTTGGACCCACGCCGATCTGGTCTACAGCGTGTTCGAAGCGGCCTTGAAGCGGCTGGGTCTGCAGCTCGATCTGCCGGCGATGATTGAACAAAAAGAGTACGTGGTCGTACGGTGATGGAAGTGACGATATCGACTTCGCTAAGATGACGAGGTTTGGTTCGGTGATCCAATTGCGTTGCAGTACATTGCCTGTTGCGCCGTAGCGGGGGACAGACGAATAAATCAGGTTGGCGACGAGCCCTTTTGGATTAACGCGGTCTGAATGAATAGCCTGAATAGAAGCGCCCGCGAAGAATGGACCTAAACAAACGTCAATCAATCGCTGCAGGAGGAAAGATGTTAGCCCTAAAAGAATATACCGAGCCGCGCACGCGGCGAAGCCGCACCCCCGCCACGAAGACGAAGACTCGTCCGGCTAACGTGCTGGTCGCTTACAGCACGGTTGATACGTTGGATCGCGGCGAGCCGCGCGACATCGAAACCGATCTGGAAACGATCGAGACGGCGAAGGCGCTGGCGGAGAATCTGCGGCGGGCCGGTTATCACGCGGCTACGTATGAAGTTCACTCGCTGGCTGACATTGATTTTCTCGGCAAGGAATTCGAGCTTGATAATCTGCTGGTCTTCAATCTGTGCGAGCATTTGAATGGCCGGTCACAGGACGACGTGAAGATCACGACCCGCATGGACAAGCTCGGTATTCAATACACCGGTGCACCCACTGCCACGCTGCGGCGCTGCCTGGATAAAGCGCGCACCAAGAAGATCCTGGAAACCAACTCGATCTTGACTGCGCCTTATCAGGTTTTCAGCCGGGGTGACGAGCCGATGCATGTGCCGCTGCCGGCGATCGTGAAGCCGGTGGCCGAAGATGCCAGTCTGGGCATTACACGTGAATCGGTGGTGTTCGACGAGCAGGCCCTGCGTGCGCGAGTGCAGTACGTCCTGGATGTGTATCACCAGCCGGCGTTGGTCGAAGAGTACATCATCGGCCGTGAGATCAACGTCGGACTGTGGGGCAATGGCACCACGCACACCCTGCCGCTGGCCGAATTGAGCTTTGCCAGCTGGTCTGATCCGTATCAACAGTTCTGCCACTTTGAGGCCAAGTGGGTGCCCGAGTCGCTGGAATATCAGACGATGCCGGTGATTTGCCCGGCGCCGATCGAAGAGGAAGTGGCCGAGCGTATCCGCGAAGCAGCCTACCATGCTTATGCCACTCTCGGCTGCCGTGATTACGCCCGCGTCGATATGCGTGTGCGCGACGGCCTGCCCTACATTCTTGAAGTAAATCCCAATCCGTGCCTGGCGCCGGATGCCGGTTTCCCGAATGCGGCACGCGTGGCGGGCTACGATTATACCGCGATGGTCAGCCAGATTGCCGAGTGGGCATGGTGGAGGCGCGGCCGGCATGACTGATTCGGACACAGCGATTGGGCCGACTCGCCCCGACGAGGTCGAAGCGATTTTAGAGGTAACAGCTCAAGCCGGGGTTTTTGACGAAAAGGAAGTGTACACGGTTCGTGAATTGCTCGACGGCTATTATGACGATCCTGGCAAGTCCGGCTATAACTTTCTAAGTTATCGTGAGGAGGGGCGAGTACTGGGCTACGCGTGTTGGGGGCCGCGGGATCTATCGGGCCACGGCTACGACTTCTATTGGCTCTGCACCGCGATCGAGGCGCGCGGCAAAGGTGTCGGTCGGGCGCTGATGCAGCACGTCGAGGCCGAAGTGTTGGCGCGCAATGGCATCTGGATCGTGATCGAGACCTCGGATACCGATCCTTATGCGCCGGCGCGACGGTTGTATGAAAGATGCGGCTATCAGAAGTCGATGTTGCTGCCGGATTTTTATCGTGAGGGCGATGGACTGGTCACTTACACGAAGCGCTTGAGATAACGAAACCTCCCGAAAGTTTGGAACTTTCGGGAGGTTCTTTTTAGCCTGATTCAAGCCGGTAGCCGTAGTTGCGCACGGTCCGGATTAACCGGGGGTGGCCGGGATCCTGCTCGAGTTTGCGGCGTAGAAACCAGATGTAACGCCGCACGTAACCGCGGTCCACGCCGCGCAGCGCGCCCCACACCGTTTCACGCAGGCGCGCTTCGGAAACGGCGGTGTTGGCATTTTCGATCAGGCATTGCAGCAAGCGAAATTCGGTCGGCGTCAGATCGATCTGCCGATCGCCCCGCATGACCTGGCGTCGATCCAGATCGACCGTCAGATCGCCATAGGCGTAATGGCGCTGGATGTTGGACTGTCCGGCCTTTTCGGCGCGCGCCAGCACCACCTCGATCCGCGCGGCGAGCTCCAGCAGGCTGAAGGGCTTGGTCACGTAGTCGTCGATCCCCAGATTGAAGCCGCGTAATTTATCCGCTTCGCTGTCTTTGGCGGTCAGCATAATCATCGGCACGTCTGATAATTCGCGCACGCGGGCGGCCATCTCCCAGCCGTCCATGCCCGGCAGCATCACGTCCATCAGAATCAAATTGGGCCGTTCGTTGAAAAGGATGCGCAGTCCTTCGATCGCCGAGGGGGCGGTGAGGATGGTGTAGCCTGATTCGCGCAGAAAATTGCCCAACAACTTCCAGAGATCCAGATCGTCATCGACCAGCAGAATCTTCTTCATGCAGCGCTGCTCTCCCTCAGTATGTCGTCAGGGTGACTGATTGATACGGGCTGACACAGGACTTCGACTATCGACGCCGATGTCTGGATCGAATTGCCACGTCAAAACGATAGCTCGAATTATATACCAGGCGGACACAGGAAGCAACATTTGCGCCGATATCACAGTTGATGCCCTGCGGTCGCGTGATGCCCCGTTGATCGAGGCTGGAGCAAGTGGCGTTGTCGCCGCCATCGGCAGCGGGCCGAGTAGCGGATCGGTGCCGGTGAGGTTACCCGCAGTCGTGAAGCTGCACGTGTTGCCAGTGTCTAGATTGTGCCCGGCCGACGTAACGACTCTGGCACAGTTGGCCCCGCTGCCGCCTACGCCGCTGGCGACGATCGTATTTGCCAAAATCACACTGCCCGCCTGGCGCTGTATGTTCGGGGCGGCGTTGTCGCTGATCGTCGCATTCGTTATTTTTAGCGTGCCGTTGTCGTTAAACACGGCGCCGAAGTCGATTGTGCTGAGCACCGAATCATAACTCGCCGTTACATTGACGAGATTCGCATTGCTGATTGTGTGCGTTGAGCCTGTGCGGGCAACCTGCCGTCATGACGCCGTCCCAAATCGATTTGAATCAAATAGAACGGCCTGCAGTCAAGCACATGCTCGACTGCAGGCCGCTATTCATGGTCGTGAGAAGAAGAGCCAGATTGCGATTGCCCGTCTGTTGAGACTAAACCTGATTCTTTTCGTCTGTCTCGTCATTCCTTCGATCGCCGTCAGCCGCAATCGCCCGCGCTTGCAGCCCGCGCCGCGCGATACCGACAACGATCACAACCGCAGCCAGCGCGAATGCCAGGAAAAACCAGCCTTCCACTCCACTTCCAGTTTGCGGCAACGCTTTGCCTGCAAGTATGCCCGTTGCTTTAGCAGTAACACACGGGCCTGGATCGGGCGTGACGTTGTCCTGGTTGCCCCAACCCTCTACACCATTGGCTGTGCGTAAGAGCCACCACTGGATATTATCAGCGCGCGCCGGGCCTTGCACCACAAACAAGATGTCACCCACAGGAACAATCTGAACGTGGGATTTATAGAAACCAGGATCGGTACTCAAGCTAACGCCGTCTTTGCCAATGGATTTCACACAGCCATTAGCGACGGGCGTGCCGCTGGGGCCGGCCGGGGCGCCACCTCCGCCACCACCTTTCTTGGGGACAGGCGCCAGTGTGCCTGTCGAAGGAGTGGACGGCGGCACCGAAGGTGTTGGAGTGGACCCTGCCAGCGTCGCAGACGGTATCGGCGTTGCGGTCGGAGCCTGCGTAGGCGGGATCGGCGTGTTCGTCGAGGTGGGCACAGTGGTGGGAGTAGGTGGTTGAGCTAAAGATGAAGCACTTGCTCGTTGCGAATTCAAGGACAATGGCAGCAACGCGATGAGGATCACCATGATTCCCACCAAGGTCAATCGAGTTCGCCATGTGGTCATGCGCCACCCCCTCTAACGACTTGACTGCAATGTCTTAGCAACCAGATGCAAGTTCGCCGTAATCCCCAAAAACTTTAACCAGCATTGTACCCAAAGTGATTGACAAATGCAAGTCTCGAGCAGCCGACCGGTGCATTTCAGTTTAGGGGCACGTTTAGCATTCTGAGCGGAGCGCCGCATTTCCTTCGACTCCACTCCGTTCCGCTCAGGATGCATGCGGCGCGTAGTCGAAGAACGCGGGTTTATGTTTGCCCCAACTTGAAATGCACGCGCAGCTGGCATCAATCCCGATCGAGCCGATAGTCGTTATCCGCTGACAACGCGATCTGGAAGTAACCCATTTTGAGCAATGATCTATTTGGATTTCCGCATCAAAGGCAAGTAGACTCTGACATAGTCCACCTTGACCACAATCGGTCCAAAGATGTTGTTCGTCTCATTGCCTTCGACAATGCGGCCATTGGTCGGTGTCCCGGCTGTGTAGGGAGAGGACCCCATACTTCCGGCCCAGTATGGATCGGCTTGAACATACAACCAGTATGTCCCGGCGGGCGTGATCGATAAAGTATAGGTGAGTGTAGCGACAGCATCCACGGCCAGGCCGTTTGGAAATCCAATGACCTGATAATGATCACCCTGCGTCGTGCACGGGTCGTTACTGGCGTTGAGACAGTAACCCAGGTAACGATCGGCCGGGCCAGACGGCGGCGGAGATCCCACCGGCTTAACGTAGAGATCGACGCCAAACCAGCCTGAGTGGTCCGAAGTGGTGATGGTGCTGGTCGTCGTGATGAAGCCGTTATTGAAGACCGAGACTGTAAATTGAGCAGGCTTACCCGGGATGACGACACGATTTGCGGCACGGAGATTAGCCACGGCGATGTCCTGGCCAGA
>JADGQE010000208.1 GCA_017882055.1 Thermoflexales bacterium | reverse complement strand
CCGGGCGCAGTGGGCACACTCAGCGTCGAATCGGGATTGAGCGCAAACAGCGGCTCGGCGATGTCTTCCGCATAGTAGCGATTGCTGGCGCTGATGTCGCCGGGCAGTGTGAAGTTGGGCAGCGAGGCCAGGGCGATGTTGCCCGCCCGCCCGATGCCGGTTTCCAACATGCCGCCGCACCACACTGGAATGCTGCGCGCCGCACATAGATCGTGGATGCGCCGCGACTCGGTGAAACCGCTGACGCGGGCCGGTTTGATATTGATGATCTTGCACGCGCCGAGTTCGATCGCCATCAACGCGTGACCCAGCGAGTGGATCGATTCGTCCAGGCAAATCGGTGTGCTTAAGTGCGGCTGAAGTTTCGAATGCTCGTAAATGTCATCCCAGCCAAACGGCTGTTCGATCAGCAGCAGTTTGTATTCATCCATCGCCTCGAACAGCGGCGTGTCCGGCAAGCGATAAGCCGAGTTCGCATCGACTTGCAGCAGAATCTTTGGAAACTTGGCGCGCACGCGTTTGACGGCTTCGAGATCGTAGCCGGGCTTGATTTTGATCTTGATGCGGCCATAGCCTTGAGCCAGGTAACTCTCGATCTTGCCGAGCAGTGCATCCAGCGAAGGTTGAATGCCGATGCTCACGCCGACCGGCACTCGATCGCGCGTGCCGCCCAGCGCTTTCGACAACGCAATGCCTTTCGATTGGGCCAAAATGTCCCACAAGGCGGCTTCGAGTCCGGCGCGCGCCATGGGGTGGCCGCGCAGGAATTCACCGATCTGGACCATGGCGCCGATCTCAAGCGGCTTGCCCAGCAACTGCGGAATCAAGAAGTCTTTCAGTGCATGCCAGGCGGTCGTCGTCGTTTCATAGGAGTAACCGAAACCGGCCGAGGCTGGACATTCGCCCCAACCGATCAGGCCATCGGCGTAAACCGAAACGATGACGCAGGCGCGATCCTGTTCTACGCCGAACGACGTTTCAAACGGCGCGGTCAATCGCATGTTGACGAGGCGCAGATCGATGCGATCAATATTCATAGCTAACCTCAAGAGGATAACGGGAGAATTGCCCCTGACCCACCCTCATCAAATTCAATCGATCAGCACGTTGGTAATAACAGTGACAGTCATTTGTGCGCCTGTGACCGTGCTGAGCGTACGCAGTGACTGAATGTGACGCGGCTCTTCACGCCATCTGGTCCCGGCTGTTCCCCGCCGGCGGGTTGTGCTCGCCTCGATCGAATTCGACTACCGACTCAACGACTATTCGCTGAGATCGATTCTCCAGTTGGTTTCCTGAATCTCGGTATCCAGTTCGCGATATTTCTTCGCGAGGTCGTCGATGGCTGTCTGAGTTTCGGCAATATCGAAGGTGCTGAGGTATTTGACTTCGGATCGGCTGTAGCGATCTTGCCGCACGGTGGCCGCCTCGATCAGGTCTTCGAGCGCCTTGCGCTTGAGGGCCAGCACGTCTCGATTGGCCAGGATGTCGGCCAGAGTTGCGCCGGTCGAGAATTCCGTGGCTGCATTGGTCCGGTTGATGCGCTTGACGAGATCGACCAACTGCGCGAGGGTTCGATCCAATTCCTCGATCAGCGCCGCTGGATTCTCCGGCGGTTTTTCACCTTCCTGGACTCTGGCGCTGCGAGTCAGGCGCTGCTTGATTTGCTCGACACGTTTTTGGGCATCAGCACGCAGCATGAGGGCTTCGGCAAGTTTCATGATGGTCCCTTCTGTGACAGAATTGAGGAGTACATCAATGAATGGCTGATTCGCGTTAGTCGTAGGCGCAATCAGATATTCATTGCGCTTTCGCTGGATTGAATTTGCTGCAGCAGATAGAAGCTGCGGGCAGGCGGCCCCGCTTCGTAAATGAAATCGATCACGCTGAAGCCGCGTGCGAAAGCGCCTTCGCAGCTCGAACGAATTTGTTCGCGCCATGCACGTGCCAGTGCGGCATCCGCGCGTTTGATCGTTTGAAAGTCGGACGGAAATTCGACCAAAGCCCGAAAATCGTCAATGGCTTGAACGTGATCGGCGCAGACCAGCAGCCCGCGATCATTCCACGTGGCCGGGTTGATGATCGGCGCGCCCACCTCGCGGTAATGGTGCAGTTGCAATGGCGCGCGCTGGCGCGTGAGCCGCGTTTCCACCCGGCGGCTGTCGATCCACCAATCGACTTGAAAGCGATCGGTGGCGAGGCCGCGGTTGAGTTCGTCGCGCAAATCGCCGTAGAGGTTGCGCAGATACGTATTGCAGACCGCGCCGAGCCGGAGAATGTTGAGACGCGCGTTCTTGCTTTCCAGCGGATCGTATGTCCAGGTGATCAGTCGCAGCCCCTGATTGCGAACCGCCTGGCGCTGGGCAACTTTGAGCGCGAAGCCCACCCCCTGATTTTGCCATTGAGGCAGCACGCCCAGTTCATGCGAACAGTGCTTGAGTTTTACAGCGACCGGCGCTTCCGGCCCGTAGCGGTGTTCGCCGGCCCCTAGAAAGCCGAGCACGAATCCGATCAATTGATCACCGCTGAACGCCCCCAGCGCTACGCCGCCGTTCTTGGCAATGGTCAGCAGCAGGTGCATCGGTACGATGTCAAGATCGTCACTGCCCCAGGCGGCGCGCTGCACATCTTCGACGGCCCGAAAGTCATCGAGCGTATGGATCGGGCGGATTTCAAACTCAGCCATCGGTCAACGCTGGTCCTGTCCGCGGTGGCGCGGCCGGGGCTTGAGATAATCGAGCGCGTTGGCCATGCGCACCGGGCTGAAGCCAAATTGATAAGCCACGGCGTCGAGCGTCGTCGTCCGATCGACCGCCAGCAGATCCAGATCGGCCGGTGCATAAATGGGTTTGCCGCCGATCAGCCTGCATAAGAAGCGCGCATAGGAGACTGCACTGGCCTGACGCAGGTAGCGTTTACGCCGCCGATGTCGCGTGGCGTCCATGATGACGCTAATCATTTCGTCGTAAGTCAGGTGTTGCGGCCCGCCGACGAGGAAAGTTGCCTTAATCGTTTGGGGTTCGGTTAAACACTTGCCGAGGCACGTCAAGAGATCGCTCGCGGCAATGGGCTGCAAGCGGCCTTTGCCGTCGCCCGCGATTGGAAAGGCGAAGGGCCAGCGGCGCAGCAAGGTGGCAATGGCCTCGGTCCAGTGATCGCCCGGCCCGTACACAGCCGAGGATTGGATGAGCGTGTAATTCAGTTCGCTGCGGCGCACGAGATCATCGGCCAGGCCCTTGCTGCGAAGAAAGGCGTAGGCCGAATGAGTATCTGCGCCGATCGGACTGAGGGCGATCAATCGGGTGACGCCGACCTCGTGCATCGCTTCGATCACATTTTGGGTGCCTTGCACGTTGGTCGCTTCGAGGGTCTGATCGTCGTCGCCATTGCGCGCGGCAGCCAGATGAATCACGGCGGTGACATCGTGCATCGCCAGCCGCAGAGCGGGGGGATCATCCACGTCGCCGGCCACGATCCGCAGGTTGACCCCGGGCGCGAATTGGCGTTCGTGGTGAGAGGGCCGGATGAGGCAAGTTAAAAGATGCTGTCGGCTGGAGAGCCATGTCACCAAATGCTGACCGATGAACCCGGTTGCGCCCGTAATCAGAATCATGCTCGACTCCACATCTTCAGGCTGGATGCCGAGGGTGATTATATCATGAGAGACCGCGCAAGCCCGCATCGCGCTGTTTGGCGGAAGCGGCTGCACCCGATCTCGGGGCGCTTGCTCAGTGGAACTTCACAATCGGCCAACCGCGACGCTGCGCCAGTCGTTTTAGGCGCAGATCAGGGTTGGCCGCGACGGGGTGACCAACGAGATCAAGCAGTGGCAGATCCGATAGACTATCGGTGTAGAAGTAACTGTCACTCAATTGGGCGTCATGCGCCATCGCGAATTCTTTAGCCCAGAAGATTTTGCCACCACCATAACAAGCCGGCTCAACGAGACGGCCCGTCAATCGATCGCCATTGACGGCAAGTTGCGTGCACAGGTAATCGAGTCCGAGGAACTCCGCAACAGGTCGAACCGCGAACTGCGTTGACGCCGAGATGACGACCACCGTATGTCCCTGCGTTTGATGCCAGCGCATCCGTTCTACGGCCGCGGGCGCGAAGTGTGGCTGAACCATGTCTTTGAACCAGGCGCGTGTCTGTTGCAGCATTTCGGTCACGCCGACGTTTTCAGCGTAAGCGGAAAGATGAGGCATCGCCCGTGCCAGATCGATCAGCGAGAGCTTATACAGCAGCGACCACCAGCCGACACGCAGCAATTGCCGTGACGTGATCTGGTGATGTTGACGCAGGTAGCGCACGTACAACAGGCCAGAGCTGGTATCGAGGATGGTGTAGTCCATGTCGAAGTAAGCGATAATGTGACACATGGCGCAGATTGTAACATGAAACTGAGACGCCTCGTGACCGATCGCCACTTTTAGCAAAGCGAGTGGCCGAATGGAACCCATCCGGCCACTCATCAGATTGATCGAATTGTCGGCTGGTCCGAATCACGCGGGCAGATACAATTCGTTGATGATCGCCAGCCCGATCGCCACCAGTACGAGGCTCCCAACGAAGATGCCCAGCTGGGCCTGATGCCGCGTCCGATCGGGCTTTGACTGGAAGCGCTGATACAAATGACCGACGACGATCGCCGGGAGCATAATCAGCGGATGAAGCCACTGTTGCGTTGTTAAAGGTTGCTGCGTTGTCAAGGCTGCGAGCAAGAGCAGTACGCCAAAAAGACCTTGCATATCCAGCAGCACGCTGTACGCGCGGCACAGGCCAATATCGAGCCGTGTGAATTTGGCGCTGACACTCAGCATACTCACGAACGATCGCGCCATTCCGACCACGCCTAGCGAGAGAATGAACCATCGGATAAGGGCGTGCACGCCGGGCAAGAAGCCAAGTATCTGATCCATTTCGCTCCTCAGATTGGGAAAACCCGTTGGCCTTGATGAGTCTCATGCTACCACGGGCCTTTGATAAGTCAAGGTCTTAACTGCGCTACTGTTTAGTTAGCGGGTCGGGCTCCCATGCCCGGCGGCGTGGGAGCCGCCTCTGCTGACTTATCTAAACAGTATTGGTCTTAACTGCGCTAGCGGGCTGGTTTCCGCCCAATTGACATAGTCGGCGTATCTTTTGACCCTGGGTTGGGTTACATATGGGAAGGAGGCAATGGTTATGAGACGAGTAGCGATCACCGGCCTGGGCGCGCTGACGCCAGTAGGCAACGACGTTAAAACCATGTGGGATAACTTGCTGGCGGGCAAGTCCGGCGCTGGTCCCATCACGCAGTTCGATTCCACCAATTTCAAAACTCATTTTGCGTGTGAAGTCAAAGATTTCGATGCCACGGCTGTCGTGGGTAAAAAAGATGCGCGGCGAATGGATCGCTTCACGCAATTTGCAGTGGCGGCAGCCTGGCAGGCGCTGGACGATTGCGGCCTCAAAGTCACCCACGAGAACGCGCCGCGCATTGGCGTGATGATTGGCACCGGCATCGGCGGCATCAGCACGATTTTGAGCCAGGTTCAAGAGATGCTGCTCAAAGGTCCCGACCGCGTGAGTCCCTTCCTGGTGCCGATGATGCTGCCCGACACTGCAGCGGGTCAGGTAGCGATTCAATTCGGACTTAAAGGACCGAATCTCTGCCCGGTTTCGGCGTGTGCGACGGGTAGTCATGCCGTTGGTGAGGCTGCCGAATGGGTCCGACGCGGTGCGGCCGATGTAGTCCTGGCGGGTAGTGCTGAAGCCGCTATCATCTCAGTTGCGATCGCGGGCTTTAACAATATGACGGCGATTTCCACGCGCAACGAAGCGCCTGAGAAAGCCAGCCGCCCGTTCGACAAGAATCGCGATGGCTTTGTTGTCGGTGAAGGTGCGGGCGTGTTAGTGCTCGAAGAACTCGAACATGCGTTGGCGCGCGGCGCGCGTATTTATGCGGAAGTGCTGGGCTATGGGGCGAGCGCCGATGCCTATCACATCACGGCGCCTGAAGAAACAGGGGCCGGCGCCGCGCAGGCGATGCAAGTGGCACTGGCGCAAGCCGGACTGCGGCCCGACCAGATCGATTACATCAACGCGCATGGCACCAGCACGCCGCTCAACGATAAGAGCGAAACCGCGGCGATCAAGCAGGTGTTCGGTGAGGCGGCTTACCACGTTGCGATCAGCTCGACCAAATCGATGACGGGCCATTTGTTGGGCGCGGCCGGTGCGGTCGAGGCCGTGATCGCCGCCAGGGTGATCGCCGAGTGCATTATCCCGCCGACGATCAACTACGAGACGCCCGATCCGAATTGCGATTTGGACTACGTGCCGAATGTGGCGCGCCGTAAGCAGGTCAACACCGTGATGTCCAATTCGTTTGGGTTTGGCGGACACAACGCCGTGGTTATCTTCGGCCGCTATCAGCCGTAAGCCAGAGAACCAGGGATGTCTAAGAAACCTGGTTTCTGATCGGGAGGGGGATCGGTGACTTACGCACACATCGTGGGTTGGGGCAAATATGTTCCAGCCAAAGTGCTGACGAATGACGATCTGAGCAAAACGGTCGATACTTCGGATGAATGGATCGCGACCCGCACAGGCATTCGGGCGCGTCACATCGCGGGGCCTAAAGAATCGGCCGCCACACTGGGCTTGGCGGCGGCCAAGGATGCACTCGAAGTGGCCGGCGTGCGCCCGAACGAAGTCGATCTCATCATCTGCGCTACGATTACGCCTGAGCATGCTTTCCCCTCGACGGCCTCGCTAATCCAGGATGCCCTGGGTGCGACGAAAGCGGGCGCATTCGATCTTTCGGCGGGATGTTCCGGCTTTGTTTACGGATTGTCGCTAGGCTCGCAGATCATTCAGGGCGGCGGCCATCAAGTGGTGCTGGTGATTGGAACGGAAACACTCAGCCGGATCGTCGACTGGAAAGATCGCACGACCTGTGTCTTGTTCGGTGACGGTGCGGGCGCGGTGGTGCTCAAAGCCGCCGAAGGTCGAGGGGGTGTATTGTCGTCGCTGGTGCGATCGGATGGATCGGGCGGCGACCTGCTGATGGTTCCGGCCGGCGGCAGCCGTCTGCCAACTTCGGCCGAGACGGTGCTGCAG
>JADGQE010000207.1 GCA_017882055.1 Thermoflexales bacterium | reverse complement strand
TAGTATCGGTGTCCTGACGTTTGCCGAACCGCCGGATGCGGACCCGCATGTCCGGTGGTGTGAGAGGGGGAGCGGGCGACCCGCTCCCTCTACTCGATTTGTGACACAAAGGGTCTTGGGGCAATTTGAGGGTACACTCCAAGCATGCGCCGAAAATTCAAAACGCCTGATTACGAAGCCACTCTCAATCAAACCGTCAGTTTGCGAGAAGCACTGCCGCCGAATCATTTGGCCCGCTTTGTGGTCGACGTCATCGCTCGCCTGAACTTAAGCGCCATCTACGCTCGGTATGCGGCGGTGGGGGCGACAGCACGCCATCCGGGCCATCAAGCCGCTCGGCCATCTGGCGGAAGTCGTGCGGGTGGATGTCGGGTAGCCCTTCCGCTCGGGCCGCGTCTTTCACCGCCCGCCACAGCGAGCGCGCTCCCAATTTGCCCGTGCTGCGATGCCCGACAAACAGGGCCTTGTCGGAATCGGTGCGTTCCTTCAGATACGCTCGAATAGCTGCCCGCGCTTCTTTGGTGAAGAACAGCGTGCGCTGCTTGTTGCCTTTGCCCGTGACGATGGCCTGCTCGGCCAGGCCAACATCCAAGCGCTTGAACAACGCGGCCTTGAACCCTACATCGCCACGGGCCGCGAACCGCATCATCCGAGTTGGCAGACCTTCTTCGCCGAACGACCTGCCCCGCCCCCGGATGAGGCGAGTCCCAAGATCAAAATGGCCTACACATGCGGTGCACGAAGTCCCCATCTGTTGGGGGAGTGCTCCCGCAAACTTCAGACCAAGATCGGTCAGGCCATCTATCGCCTACGCAAATGCACGGTCGAACCCGTGATTGGCATCATTAAGGAAGTGCTCGGCTTCCGTCAATTTTCCTTGCGCGGCTTGCTCGCCGCCGCTGGCGAATGGGCGCTGGTCTGTCTGACCTTCAATCTCAAGCGGCTGCAGGTGTTGTTAGCAGCCTGAGGCTGGCTTCAGCTTGCCTGCTACCCGAAAATTCAGCGAGGCCACGAGTGAAACAGCCCAAGTTGAAGGCTCACTTTCAGAATAGGCGGCTAATTCCAAGCCCAGGGCTGGCCTGGGCCGCTCTTAGAGTTTTCTCTCCGACAAACTGCTAGATGCCGCTCCTACCTAAAAGTACTCTTTGTCAATATTTCTGACCGGCCAGACCGTTTATCAACAATTCATACCCAACTATTACCATCATTGGCCTTCAACGGCTCAATATCCTTACCAAGCTGCGACAAGAGTCACCACGCTTTTCAACACTCTGCAAACCCCGACTCTCTATAATCATAAAAGTTGCAGTGAGAATCGATAAGACCAAGCGAAGGAGACCTGATCCATGGAACAGTCGGCAGTTTTTTTGAAAGCGTTTGTGTGGCAAGATGATCTCTCGAATGTGCTGGCGGTCATTCCTGCTTATAATGAAGAACGGAACATTGCCAACGTGGTACGCGATGTGCGCGAGGGCGGACTGCCCAACGTTCTCGTCGTGGATGACGGCTCGGTCGATAACACGGCGGCTCAAGCGCGTGCGGCCGGGGCCTATGTTTTGTCGCTGACTTACAACCTGGGAATTGGTGGCGCTGTACAGGCCGCGCTCAAGTTCGCGGTTGAGATGGGCTTCGCCTATGTCCTTCGATTGGACGGCGATGGGCAGCATAAAGTGGAAGAGGCCCACAAGCTGTTGCAGATGGTTCGCGCTGACAAGTTCGATGTGGCTATCGGCTCGCGTTTCTTTCCGGGGCAGCATACTTACAAGCCGCCCCTCAGTCGTGCCGTCGGCATCCGCTGGTTCGCGGCGATGACCAGCCTGCTCACGCGCAGGCCTGCCTATGACACCACTTCGGGGATGATGGCCCTGAATCGGCGCGCCTTCACCATTCTGGCCAACAATTTTCCGCAAGACTATCCCGAAGTTGAATCGCGCATCCTGATGTACAAGACCAGATTGCGCGTCACGGAAGTGCCGGTTGTGATGCACCCGCGAGCCGCCGGTGAGTCTTCCATCACGCCGTGGCATTCGGTCTACTATATGTTCAAAGTCAGCCTGGCCACTGTCCTCGCTGCGATGCGGCAGGCCCCACGCCAGAGCGCCGGGGAGATTTAAGTTGTCACCGCAACTTCAATTCTTTGCCATCGTCTGCGCACTTGGCATGCTGGTCGCCGTTTTGGAGCTCATCCGCCAGGGGCGGCTGCGTGAAGAGTATGCCTTCGTATGGCTGGCCAGTGCTATCGCAATTCTGGGATTGGCCATCTTTAGAGGTTCACTTGATTTCATCGCTCAACTGCTGGACATCAGCTATGCGCCGGCGCTGCTCTTCATAATCGGGCTGGGCCTCATTACGCTGATCGTCCTCTCGCAGACCGTAGCGATATCGCGCTTGACGCGCCAGAACCGGGATATCACGCAACGCGTGGCGATTTTGGAATGGCGTTTACAGCATGAACTGGAAGCCGGGAATTCGACTCACACTGAAACCGACGAACCCATGGCATTACGGACAAATATAACGGAAAGGGATCTGACACAAAGTGCAGAAACAGAAAGTCTTAGTGATCGGCCTCGATGGGGCTACGTACGATCTATTGAAACCCTGGGCACAACAGGGACTGCTACCGACTCTGCAAAAACTCATGACGGAGGGAACAGCCGGGGAACTGCGTAGCACGATCCCGCCCATGACGGGCCCGGCCTGGACATCCTTCATGACGGGCAAGAATCCGGGCAAGCACGGCATCTACGACTGGATCTACCGGCACAAGGATAGTTACGACGTTTCACCGGTCACCGCCAGGCACTGCCACGAGCCGACGGTGTGGTCGCTTCTGAGCGACGCAGGACGGCGTGTTGTTGCCTACAATGTACCGATGACGTTCCCGCCCAAACCGGTGAACGGCTTGATGATCTCGGGCATGCCCGCGCCATCCAAGCAGGTGACCATCACCTACCCGACCGAGCTGCTGGCCGAAATTGAAAAGGAAAACGGCGAATACTACCTGTATCCCGATCCGGGTCAGGCCTATTCGGACGCCGGAGTCGATGCGTTTCTCGATCGGTTGTACAAGACCACCGAGACGCGCGTCAAGGTCTTCAACTGGCTGCGCGCCAAAGAAGACTGGGACTTCTTCATGCTCGTGTTCAATGGCACCGATACGGTGCAGCACGCCATGTGGAAGTTCATGAGTCCCAAGCATCCACTGCATGATCCCGGCAAGTTCGCCAAGTATGGCGACGCCATTCTGAAATACTTCCAGTACGTGGACAAAGCCCTGGGCGAGATCGTGGCGAAACTGGATGATAACACCACACTCATGCTCATGTCCGATCACGGCTTCGGCCCGTTCCATAAATTCATTCACGTCAACAACTGGCTGCGCAAATACGGCTGGCTCAAGATCAAGCGCAGCCCCAGAGCGCTGATTAAGTCGCTGTTGTTTGACCTGGGCTTTGCGCCGATGAAAGTCTACAACCTGTTGATGGCCTTTGGCCTCGGCTCGCTCAAGCGCGAAGTGGTGCGCGGCAAAGGGCAGGGCATGATGAAAACCTTCTTCCTGTCCTTTGGCGATGTGGATTGGAAACGCAGTGCCGCTTATTCTTTGGGCAACGTCGGCCAGATTCGTCTCAACGTGAAAGGCCGTGAGCCGCAGGGCATTGTCGAACCCGGTGAAGAATTTGAGCAGACACGCGAGGCCATCATTGCCAGGCTGTGGGAACTGCGTGATCCCAAGACCGGCGAGAAAGTCGTGCAGGAAGTTTACAAGCGCGAAGAAGTTTATACCGGCAGCAACCTGGCGCAAGCCGCTGACATCGTCTTCATCCCGACCCGGATGGAATACTTCGGCTTCGGCGAATATGAGTTCGGCTCGAACGAAATTATCGAGAGCATGAAGCGCGGCATCTCCGGCACGCATCGACCCAACGGCATGTATCTGTTGTGGGGCAAGCCGATCAAGGCCGGGGTGTGGACTGAAGGCGCCAGGCTCTACGACCTTGCGCCGACCATCCTGCATTTGATGGGCGAACCCGTGTTGTCCGATATGGACGGTCGCGTGCTGACCGAGGCGATGACGCCCGAATACGCCGACATGAAATCCGATCGGCAAGCGCCGGCCGAGCGCATCTACTCGACCACCACCGAAACGGATCTGTCCGACGAAGATGAAAGCGTCATCTCCGAGCGCCTGCGTGATCTGGGTTACGTCGGTTAAAGGCTGGCTGTGACTGTCATCAATGCTTTTACCGTCGATCTGGAAGACTGGTTTCAGGGTTTGACCAGCACCAACGTTCATCCGGAGAACTGGGGAAACCTGGAAGCCCGGCTGGAGATCAACACACATCGCCTGTTGGGGCTGCTGGCGGAATACAACGTGCGGGCCACTTTTTTCGTACTGGGCAACGTGGCTGAACGCTACCCCGATCTGATACGGCGCATCGATGCAGCCGGTCACGAAATCGGGGTGCATGGTTACTGGCATCTCATGGTGCACCGCCTCAGCCGCGAGCACTTCGCCGAAGAAATGGATCGCGCGTTGGAGCGTTTGAGGCCGCTGGTCAGCCGGCCGATCATCGGACACCGGGCGCCTTACTTTTCGATCAACGGGCAATGTCTGTGGGCCTTGGATGTGCTGCACGAGAAGGGCTTTCACTATGACAGCAGTTTCTTCCCAACCCGCAATATGCTCTACGGTTACCCGGACTCGCCAAGGTTTCCGCACCGTCGCGAACAAAATCAACTGATTGAGTTTCCGGTATCGACGGCGCGCTGGTTGGGCATCACCTGGCCGATTGCGGGTGGCTTCTATGTGCGCAGCCTGCCCTTGACGATCGTTAAGGCCGGCATTCGGCAGCTCAACCGGCAAGGGCAGCCGATGATCTTATACATGCATCCCTGGGAAATGGATACGGGCCAGCATTACTCGGCAGTGACGTTCCGCGAGCGAATCACGCATTATCACGGACGCGCGGGACTTGAGCGAAAACTTCGCGGCCTTCTGAGCGAGTTCCGCTTTGGGCCGTTGGCGGAACTCATCCCCGCCGTGATGGCACCCGCGTAAAGTAGGGGCGAAGCATTCGCCAGCAGGTTACAGTTAATCAGGCCGCTGAGCATGGCTTCGATGCAGATCGGTTGTGATCACCGTGCGAATGCCTCGCCCCTACCCAATCTGATTCTTAAAATCAAAAAAGAGATGCAGACCATGCAAGTTGTCGAAATGCAAGATCGCGATCGGCCAGTCTGGGATGAATACGTGCGCCATTCCGAGCACGCGCTGCCATTGCACCTGAGTGGCTGGCGCGAGGTCATGCAGCGGACCTACGGCTACCCGACTCATTTCCTGATGGCGATGGAAGGCGGCAAAGTCGAAGGCGTGTTACCCTTAATTCAGGTGCGCAGCTGGCTGGTGGGCAAATCCCTGTCCTCTCTGCCCGGCGGGCTATGCGCTGAAAGTGAAGCGGCGGCGCAAGCTTTGATCCATTACGCCGAAGAGCTGGTCTGCACGCGAAAAGTAACGCGCTTAATCTTGCGTGACTCGCGCCAGGACTGGGCCGGAAACTTGAGCGCTACGCGCCATCATTCGGCCTGGGTCGTCACCATGGCCGACACAGTCGATGCGACCTGGAACGCGATCAATCGCAAGACTCGCCGAGAAATACGTCTGGCGCAAAGCGGCGGTGTTCAAGCCAAAGTCGCCCATGACCAGGGCAGTCTTGAGCAATTCTATCGAACCTTTTCAGCCTTCGTGCATCAGGCCGGTACGCCGGTCTTCAGCCGCAAATTCTTGCGCAATGTCATGGATATTTTTCCTGAGGGCTACAGTATCTGCAACGTCTACAAAGATTCAACCATCATCGGATCTTTCTTTCAACTCGAGCTGAACCAAACCATCTACGGCATGTGGGGCGCGTCACTGCCGCAATACCGCGATCTCAATCCCACGCACATGGCCTACTGGGAAGTCATGCGGGCAGGGCTTGCGAGCGGCTTTCGACGTTACGATATGGGGCGCAGCCCCCTCAACTCGGGTCCATCGGATTTCAAAAAGCATTGGGGGGGACAAGAGCAGCCGGTTTATCAGCATTACTTTTCGACCAATGGTCAACCGGTCGAGTCCGGTGATGCAACCGAACGGCTCGAATCAGATCCCAGGTTCAAAACCTTTATCCATGTCTGGCGTAAACTGCCGTTGTCGATCACGCAGTTCATCGGTCCGCAGCTGCGCTGGCATGTTCCGTTCGCGTGATCTCGAGCCATAGCCGGGGGCAAATGTCAATCGTTAAAGATTTCTTTGAGGGCCTCAAAGTCATGGGTCGTCAGGAGGGGCTGCGGGTAGCGGCGCGCTATATGTTATTGCCGCTGATCGATCTGCATTACGCCGTCGTGCTGCGCCGATCCCTGCAGGTTCCTTTCCCACCGCCCAAATTTCCAACGGGCGTCACAGCCCGCCTGGCCACGGTCGATGACTTGCAGCTATTCAAGAATATGATTCCGCCGATCCGGCTCAGGCGGTTTGAGCGAAAACTTAACGCGGGGGAACTGTGCCTGGTTGCGCTGCATGAAGGCGAGGGCGTCGGGCTGGGGTGGGGCAGCTTTGCCAACAGCATCACCGTAAACCACACGCCGCTCAAGTTGGGACCCAAGGACCTATACCTGTGGGGCGCCTACGTTACTCCGGCCTTTCGAAGGCGCGGCTTGATGACTGCCATGGCTAATATGCAGCTGCGCATTTACCAGGAACAGGGCTGGGAGTATACTTATCAAATCACCGACTGGTACAATCGACCTGCCTTAAACCTGGCCAGGCGGATGGGCTGTGTGCCGGTAGCCAATATCTTGACGCTTCGATTAGTCGAATGGCGAATTGCACGGCCCGTATCCGTTGAGACGCTGCACCGGGAAGTTGCCGTCCCCGCCGAGGTCAATACGATCGTTTCATCCGAGGCGAACTGAGAAGGCGGGTCAACTCTGATTCTGACTACCAACGTGCCAAACACGCCAGCAAGGGATAGCCATGTTTAATCCAAAAGAATTCGCGCAAGCGCTGCTGCACATCCGACGCCTCGAAGGCTGGCGATCTGCCTTGATTTTCCTGACGCTGCCTGTCT
>JADGQE010000206.1 GCA_017882055.1 Thermoflexales bacterium | reverse complement strand
CGCAAAAAAACGCTCCTCGGAATGACACGGCGGTCGGCAAGTTTCTGCCCTCACGCATCACGCTTGAGGGATGGTCATCTCGCAATGACGGATCGTAAACGAAACTGGAATTCGCTATATACTTGGAGTGTAGCATAAAACATGGCAACCGAACAGACGACGACCGGCCTTCGGGAACGCGCGCAGGCTGATATCTTCATACCCTTCGTTGTGACGCGCATAGCACTGGTTGTGATCGCGGTGGCGGCCATGGCCTGGGTGCCCAGCATCGAAGGGAAACAGTTCACTCACATTTCCCCGAATCCTTTGATCGATCTGTGGCATCGCTGGGACGCGGGCTTTTATACCAAGATCGCGCTATATGGCTACGGCTGGCAAGCGGGCCTGCGCGATGGCGATGCCACTTTCATGCCGTTGTACCCGTTGCTGATCGGTCTGCCGCTCAAGCTGCTGTCGAATCCGACTCGTGTTGAAGCCGCGATCATCGGTGTGTTGTTATCCAATGCCTGCTTGTTGGGATCGCTGTTTTACTTTGACGCACTGCTAACGCTGGACGGTGCAACGATCCGGCGGCGGCGTCTGGCGATCTGGCTGTTGCTCGTTGCGCCGACGACGATCTTTTTCTCAGGCGTATACACCGAGTCGTTGTTCTTCTTGTTGAGTTTGATGTCGATCTATTATGCTCGCCAGAGACGCTGGGTGATCGCCGGACTGGCCGCGTTTCTGGCCGCGGCCACGCGGGTGGTGGGCTGGGCGCTGATCTGCCTGCTCCTGTGGGAAGCCTGGCAACAGCGCGAACGATTCTCACTGCGATCGCTGGTACGGGGTGCCGCGGCGCTGGCGCCGCTAGCACCGCTGCCGATGTATGTGGGTCTGGTGGGATTGATGCTTGGCGCGCCGAAAGCGTTTTTCGAGATTACACGGGCGGTGTGGGCGCAGGGGGTCGGCGTGCCGTGGCGCGCGTTTACTGAGTTCTTCAATGGACCGATCGACTTCTTTGGCTGGGATCGATCGTTGGTCGATCTGCTTTTCTTACTCGTCTTCGTGCTGTTGGCAATCGCCGCATTCCGATCGCGGATCAATTACGGTTTATATGGTCTGGCGATCCTTGCGTTTCCGGTTTGGTCCGGCACACTGATGTCGATCCCGCGTTATGGGGCCGTTGGCTTTCCCTATTACGACGTGTTGGCGAAGTGGGTGGAGGGACATCGCTGGCGTACCTGGGCGCTGTTGGTCAGCTCGGCGCTGATCGCCGCTTATTTCACGGCGCGTTTTGTCACGTGGCACTGGGTGGCGTGAAGGTTGAGGACTTCTCTGTCCGAAGACGTTACCGAAACAGGTCCAGGTCTTTAGGCCGATTGATCTCTCTGGCCGATCCGCTGCGTTTCTCAAAAACTGCGCCGCGCACGAGCACTGCCGGGATCGCTTCGGCTGCCTGGCCAAGTAACAGGGTTGCTGCTGAAGCGATTTGGTCGGCCACGCCAACTTCAGTATGTTGCAGCCGGTAGCCATATAAATCTTTGCGCCCGCGCCAGTCTTCCACGCCCGGCAGGCCCGCCAGGCCAATCGCCACGCCGATCGTGCCCAGGCGATGTGGCCGGCCATGGCTGTCGGCGATGATCACGCCGAGGTCGACGCCCAGGCGAGCCTGCAAGGCCGATCGGATTGCGGCCGCCGATCGATCGGGGTCTTCGGGCAAACGCAGCACCCGATCGATCCCATCGGGCGCGACGTTGCTGCGATCGACGCCGGCATTGGCGCTGACAAAGCCGAGCTGATGTTCGACGATGATGAGTCCGGGCCGCAGCCGCACGATTTCGGCGGTGTCCCACAGGATGACCTCGATGACGCGCGGATCTTTGTCGCACTGCCTGGCGACTTCGAGCGCGCGTGCCGATGGGGTAATTTCGGCCAGATCGACGTAGCGGCCTTCGGCTTTGCTCACGATCTTCTGCGCGATGACGAGCACATCGGGGTTAGACCCTGCGGGTTTCCCAAACCCGAAGGGTCTCTCAAACGCTTCCAGCGCATCGCCAAGGATGCGCGCCAGATCATCGCCGGGTTGAATCAGCGGAATGCCCGTCAGCGGAATGAGGTTGATGAGTGAGGTCATGTTGCGTCTTTGTCCGGGGCAGGCTGGAACAATAATCTTATGCCCATCGAGAAAGTCCAGCAGCCTATGATTAGCGCAGCCAGAATCTCCGGCACGGCAATGTCATCATGATGCGTCAGGGCGTCTCGCAAAAAGATGATGAGCAGCGCGGCGACACCCGCTGCCAGGGTGAGGCTGCCGTCTGTTTTTCGGCCCCTTCTGAATGACCACGTTCCGATGAAGAGATACGCCAGTGGCGTGAAGAAAAAATAACTGGCCGCGATAGACCAGTGCCAGGGCCGCTGATTTTCGGTGATGATGCCGATCAGCGGCAGCGCGATCGCGCCGATCGACAGTGTGAGGCTGCCCAACCGCGCCAGCCAGCTGCGATCCATCTGGCGGAGGATGCCGGCAGTAAGCACGAGGTTGAAGAGTCCGCCCATCACCAGGCCAAAGTTAAAGGGATTGGGCGTGGCACTGACTCCCATGTCGCTCAGGGCATTCTGCTGCCAACTAAACCACGGCGAGACGATGACGGCCGCAAAGATCAGCGTCAATGAAGTGACTGGCGCAGCAACTCCACATGCTCCGGCGAGGCGTTGAAAGCGAAGGCTCGATGATGTGCTAGCGTCCATGCGTAGTTTGGTCCCGGAACACACCGACATTGCAAAGAAGGGCGGCGGCGATTGATCGTTAGCGCGGCACGCCGGTAATGTGAATGCCGGCCGATTTGGTTTTAGCCTGGATGTTGATGTTGATCAGCACCGCCGTCAATCCTTCGGCCACGATCGAGTTTTCGATTGGCCCGGCATCGAAGGCTATCATCCCGGCCACGCGCGCCAGGTCGATGACCTGGCGCCTGGCATCTTTGTCGTTGCCGCAGACTAGCACGTCGCAGTCGAGTGTTTCGTCGAGATTCGCCAGGTGCGTATAACTCACGTTTTGAAAAGCCGAGACAACGCGCACGTTCTCACCCAAAAATTGTTGCGCTTCTTGCCCGGCAGATCCACCGGCAAGTCTGCGTACGCGGCGTTTATTATCCGGATCGAGCGGCGCTGTCACGTCGATCAGCAGCTTGCCTTGCACGGCCTCCTGGATTGAAGTCAGCGTTGCGGCGTGCGCTTCATACGGCACGGACAGCACGGCGATGTCGCACTCACGAGCCGCATCGACGTTACCGAGTCCACGAACGGTTGGCTCTGTACCCGGCAAGGCGTTCAATTCGGCGGCGGCTGCCACTGCTCGATCGGGATCGCGCGAACCGACGATCACCTTGTAACCGGCGTGCGCCCAGCGGAGGGCTAGACCGCGGCCTTCTTTACCGGTCCCGCCCAGCACGGCGATGGTGGGAAGTGTGTCGTTGCTCATTTAATCTCCTCAACTTTCGCGTTGACTGATTTCTTCGAAGCGCTGCCACACGCGCGGCGCGGCTGCCAGCGCCTGTGCGGCGATGCGTTCTTCGTCGAGCGTCAACAAAACCCGATCGCGCATCAGCACCTTACCGGCGACGATGGTCGTGGCGACATGCGTCCCATCGACACCGAAGATGATGTGCCATGGCAAATTACCGGCGGTTAAGGGCGTGTAGGGCTGATAGTCCAGCAGCACGATATCGGCGTAGGCGCCGGGTGTGATTTCGCCCAGTGGCTGCGGCCAGAACAACGCCGCGATTTGCGCGTTATTCGGATAGGCCAGGCGCATGACGGTGTCGCCGCTCATCACGCGCGGATCGTGCGCCGTGGATTTGTGAATGAGATAAGCCGCCTTCATTTCGCTGTACATGTTGTTGCTGAAACCATCGTTGCCCAGCCCGACACAGATGCCGCGATCGAGCATCGGCTGCACGGGCGCAGTCCCGACGGCGTTGTTCATGTTGCTGCGCGGCTGATGGCTGACTTTGGTGCGCGTCTTAGCCAGCAAATCCATTTCGTTGGGGTTGATTTGAACGCAGTGCGCTGACAAAGTTTTCTCACCCAGTACACCTTTCTCCGCGAGGTGCTCGCCAACGCGCTGCCCATATTTGCGTTCGCTGTCGACTTCGTCGGCGGCATCTTCGGCCACGTGAATGTGGAAGCCCAGCCCGATCGACCTGGCTTCGGCCACGCATTGCTCCAGCGTCTCGTTGCCAATCGTCAATGAGGCGTGCAGTCCGAATGAAGCGGCGAGCAATGGCGAACGAATCGACCTGGCAAATCGAATATTCTCCTTGATCCCGGCCTGCGCGCCGGCTGCGCCGTTTCGATCGGTCACCTCGTAGCACTCACACACCCGCAAGCCCGCCTGATTCACTGTTTCGGCGATGATGTCGAGCGAACCGTCGATCAGATTCGGGCTGGCGTGATGATCGATCAACGTCGTCGTGCCGCTGCGGATCGCATCGACCAGGCAGACAAGCGCCGACAAGCGGATGCTTTCTTCGTCCAGCGCGCGATCGATTCGCCACCACAGTTTTTGTAGTATCTCGATAAAGTCCCGAGGCGGCTCACCGGGGATCGCCAAGCCGCGTGCGAATGCGCCGTAAAAATGGGTATGCGCGCAAATCGATCCGGGCAGCACCAGTTGTCCTCTGGCATCCAGCCGCTCAGCCTCGGGATACCGTGCGATCAAGTCAGCCGTTGGGCCGATGGCGGTGATGCGATCATCTTCCACATGGATCGCGCCGTCGTCGATCACTTGCGGATGCGGGCCAAAGGTGGCAATGCGGCCATGGGTGATAAGCATGATGACCTCTGGAGGCTGGAAGTTGGACGTTGGAAACTAGAAGTTGGATACGTGAAGCGACGAGGATTGTAGCATGAAAACAGCCAATGACCAATGACGCGTGACGATTCACCGATCGCCCGTTGCCCAACTGCCCAGGAAGCTACTTGCCCAGCCGTCGCTTGCGCGCCTCAAGTTGTCTGGCAGCGGCTTCGCGTTCGCGTACCAGATCGATCGGGGCCGGGGCCTGATCGATAATTCGGTGCGAGGCCGGCGTCTTGCGCGCGATCAGAATTCGAGCGAGGAGCGCCAGGCCAATCGCGGCGATGGCGGCGAAGACCAGGCATTGGAATAGATTGACCAGCATGCCGATCACGGCGGCCCCGACGATGATGGCGACAAAGATGCCAACTGCAATCAGGATCAAGTTGAGGATAGGCATAGACTCCCTGCTGTGACGTCGATTGGCCTCGGCGTCAGCCGCCCGACACCCACCCGAACGCCCATCGTCAAAATTGACGCCCAACTCACGCAGCTGGTCGGGTCGGTTGCAGCCGTGTTAGGCGCTCTCTCGTTCTGGTACATTTGCCCTGGCTGTCAAAGATTCAGGCTCAGTTCAAAATCGGCCACGAAAATTCGGAAGTTCAAAGCCAAGAGTTGAGGGAGTGCCTTGCTTATTCCTCGATGGCATCTTGCCCATTACTTCTTTCATCAAGGATTTTCAGCATCTTAGTCTGTTGCTCGGCGATCTCATGAACTTCCGCCGTCAGGGTATGGATGGACAGAAGCGTCTTATGATCGCCTTCCGCGCGGGCGTCACTGGCGGCCGCCTGGACATTTTGGCCCACAATGATGATGGGCAGCAACACCAACTGCAAGAAAGTTTGCGCGATCCACGCCACAATGATAATGGGGTCATGCGAGCTGACCGCAGCCGGAAACGAGACGAGGGCAATCAGTGCAAATAGATACGCACACCACATCGAGCCAACCACCTTGGTAATGCCCACTGCCAGGCGGGTGTTAATCCGGCCCGCTACGCTATCACCATGGATTTTCCCGTGAAGATGGTGGCTCAGGACCAACTGGGGTAGGTGGGCTCTTGCCTCCGCAACGGTTAGTTTGTGTGACATAGTCAACTCCTTAGTCTGAAGCTATTTTGCGAGCAAATCGATTGAAAAGGGAACGAAGCCAAACATGATTCAAAACCACAAGTGGGCCTTCGATAACTTCTGCGAAAGCGCCCAACGTTTTATTATCTGGCGCCGCCACGTTTATCTGGCGCCGCCACGTTCGGCGATTGCCTTGCGGACGCTCTCAATGCAGTGATTCAAATGTTCATTGACTTGCTGCGGCGTGAAGTGCAGCAAATTCTCCATCGATCGGCGCGGCTTGCGTTCTCGGATGACGATCCCAATATCGCCCTGCGCGCACGGCACAGCCAGATCGACATGATAGCGGGCGCGGGCTTCGCGAATGGCGTAACCGCGCTCGGCCGTG
This sequence comes from Thermoflexales bacterium, assembly GCA_017882055.1. Classification (GTDB taxonomy): domain Bacteria; phylum Chloroflexota; class Anaerolineae; order Fen-1058; family Fen-1058; genus JADGQE01. Next base: position 853 of record JADGQE010000206.1, on the reverse strand, counting down.
ATGCCAGCCTCTTTTAACGCGCGCCACATCAGATCGTGCTCATGTGGGCCGAGGATCAGATCGTTGATCTCCCACGCGCTGAACAGGCGCTCGCCGGTGGTTAAGACAAACGTCAATCGCCGCCAGTGTTGGGATGGAATGGGATGTGGCAGTTCGAGCAGCGGGCCCAGCTGCAGTTTGTAATACGGCTCCGACGCACGCGGATGATGAGGCTCGTCCGGAAGTAAGTCACGGCGCGTTAGGAGTTCGTGGCCGCGGACCTGAGCGTACCAGCGCACGGAGTAAGCATCTGGACCGAACGGCCTGGTGCAGTAGAAGGCGATGAAGTCAGGGGGAAAGAACTTCGGCGCTGTCTTCTGTGGAATGCGATACCAGCGCGATTCGCGCGCGAGCGCGAAGTCGTGCCGGGAGTTCATGACGGCGACGAGGACGGAGGAGTCAGGGTTCATGGCCGCGATTGTAATACGTAATGCGTGATGCGTAAAGCTGGTTAATCCATGCGGGAGGCGTCACGCCTTGGAGCGTGTACGCAAAGTTTGTCAGCAGTTGTACTGCTGTCGTACGCCGCCCGCAGTGCAACTGCGGCGGAACCCGAAATCCACGCGGGATGCGTCATGCCTTGGAACAATGTATAGCGTGAAATCTGATCTTGCGGTATAGTCAGCCCCTATTGGAGAGGTTAGTGTGAAGAAGCGCTGGGTTGTTTTACTCATAGTGATTGCAGTCGCCATTACCGCGTTCTTGCTCGGCGGCGTGCCGTTGATTCAGTTCTTGATGGATCAACAGCGGGTGCAGGCCTGGATTACGGGCTTTGGGCTATGGGCGCCGCTGGTATTGATCGGCACGCTCGTTC
>JADGQE010000205.1 GCA_017882055.1 Thermoflexales bacterium | reverse complement strand
GAACCAGCAGCCACACGGGAATGCGCGTGCGCACGATCCGCGGCTCGCCGCCGCTGACGCCCGACGTGCTCTCGATGCCGGGGAAGGCATCGCCCAGATCACGCACGACCCATTGCAGGATTTGCGCCTTCTCCGCGCGGGTCATGTTGGCCAGAAGTTTCTCAGCGTCTTGCAATGTAGTCATCGAACGTCTCCTACTTTCGTTGCGGAGTGCCTACCACGATTATAGCACGGTGACGCAACGCCCTGCGGATGAGAGTAGGGCGGCTGATAGCGCGCTGCGCGCAACCCAGGTCGGCTCAATGCAGACATGGTCTTCACTCCTCAACAACTGCATTCAAAAACAATGAATCATCAAACAGACCTCGTCTACTCGATGATTCATTGTACGATCAATTCACTGCAAAAGCCAACTTGAACGGCGTCAACGGATATGCATCGAATGCCGCGCGCCGTCATTCGTTGATCAGCATGGCACAGGGATGCCATGCCTGCACATTTGTGGCAACGGCATCCTATGCCGTTGCTTGCGCTACCGGCTCCAACTTGGGCTTCTTCTCCTGGCTGGCCGCAGGCTTCGGCAGCGGCGGCGGCTCGACAAAGCCCTCTGGCAGCAAGCCCGCCTCGCGCACGATGCGCGGCACGATCTCTTCCCAACCCACCGCCATGATGTGCAGGCCGTGCACGCCTTGCCTGGTCTTGATCTTCTCGATCAGTTCCAGCGCAATCTGCACGCCTTCTTCTTCGGCCTTATCGCCCGCCGCCTCCAGCCGCTTGAGCAGCGGCGCAGGCACATTCACGCCGGGCACCGTGTCATTCATATATTTCGCCATCTTCAACGTCTTCAGCGGTGTGACGCCAATCAGGATATAGACCTTGTCGAGAATATTGCGCTTGGCCAATTCGTTCAGCCAGATGTCCAATTTGTCGGCATCGAAGACGAGGTTGGTCTGGAAGAACTGCGCGCCCGCATTGACCTTCTTGTGCTCGCGGATAGCCTGGAAGCGCGGTTCGCTGGCAAACGGCGAAGCCGCCGCGCCCAGGAACATTTTGGGCGGGAACTTGATCTCGCGCCCGTCGAGGTACTTGCCTTCGTCGCGCATCCGCCGCAAAATCCACAGCATCTGGATCGAATCGATGTCGATCACGTCGAGGCGGCTCATCGGCGCGGGGCCCATGCGGGCGCTGTCGCCCGACAGACACAGGATGTTGCGCACACCCAGCGCCGTCGCGCCCAGCACTTCGGATTGCAGGCCCACGCGCGTTCGATCACGCGCGGCGATTTGCATCACCGGCTCCGCGCCGTTTTGCAGCGCCATCACACTGCACGCCCAACTCGACATGCGCGGCGTGGCCGACGGGCTATCGGTGAAGTTGATGGCTGCCACGTAGGGCTTGATCAAGTTGACATTGGTGCACAGCTTCTTCGTCGCCATTGTCAGGGGTGGTGCGACTTCAGCCGTCACCACAAACTGACCCGCTTTCAGCCGCTTCTCCAATTCCGACATCGGCTCGGTGTAAGCAGGCGCGTGATACTTGGCATCGCCTTGCCACCAATCGGGCTGGCGCACCGGCTGAAAGACCGACTCCCACGCGGTGTGCCGCGTCTCTTTCGAGAATAGTCCGCCAAAGAATTTGCGCGCACCGACCTTTTGAATTTGCTGAAACACATCGCCCCACGTCTCGGTGCCGACTTTGTCCCAATCGAGTGGCGGCAGCACTTCCAGTAATTTTTCCGATCGGCCCATTTTCTCCGATCGTTGGTAAATCTTATACCACATGCAGGGCCGCGTCGGATCGACGTAGCATTGTTCGGAGGTCGATCCGCCGCACGGGCCATTGCGCGCACCCTTGGGGCATTCCATCGGGCAAATGAAGGCCGTCTCTTGCAGCAAACAGTTGCCGCACATTCGGCAGCCAAACATCGGCCCTTTCGTTATCCGCTCGACGGCGGCCAGCAGGCGGCGGCTGGGCCTTTCGCGTTTGAAACTATAGTACGCGGGCTGCCAGCGGCGTGAAGGTGTAAATAACGGCATAAGGTCCCTCTCTAACTGAAATCGTATGCGTTCAGTTGGCGCTTGAATTCTCACCACCAAGGCACAACGCCTGGCGGCCCACCGCCGCATTGCGGCGGGTATGGGCAGACACTAAGTTTTTGTGAGTTGACCACGTCTTGCTAAAAATTCTTCGTGTCGTAGTGTCTTTGTGGTAAAGCTGAGATGCCCACTGAACGATTACCTGAAATCCATGAGAACAGTGAAGCGGGCACGAGATTCTTAGTCTTGAACATCATCGCCAGTAAGCGCTAGTGTCCATAGTCCGTGCCTTCAATATAATCCTCCAGCTTGTTAATCCTGTGCCGCTGGGCATCAATCATCCACTGCAGTAGATCGCGTATGGAAAAATGCGACACCAGCTTGCCATCTTCGACGACGGGCAGGTGCCGGATATGCTTTTCGTTCATCAGCTGCAGACACGCCTCCAGCGTCTCATCTAGTCCCACCGTAACCACATCGCGTGTCATCGCCTCGCGCACCGGCGTCTCGTTGGAATGCCGGCCTTTCAGAACGATCTTGCGCGCGTAGTCACGTTCGGAGAACACCCCGAGCAGCCGATCCCCTTCGAGCACCGGCATCGCGCCGACGTTGTGATCGGACATGGCCTGCAGCGCTTCCAGCACGGTCATATCTGGCGACAGCGACCAAATGCTCTTCTCGGCCCGGGCTTTCAACAAATCTCTGACAGTCGTCATGGCTTGGCTCCTTGCTTAAATGATGTGAAGGCTATTGATTTATTGATTCAGATAGCCGTCGGCGTAGATGACTTTGTTCAGCAGAATCTGCACGGTCTTCCAGATCGCCATTTGTTCCGGATCACTGACATCGACATCTTCGAGCGACGGATCTTCCATCGCCGCGTTCCGATCCGCGATCTTCAAATACAACCGCCCGACGGGTGTGCTTTCGTCACGGGTTTCGATGACGCGGATGACTTCATTCTGTTCCTTGTCCATTGGATTGGCAATCATCATCTTCAGACCGACGCCCATCAGCATCGCCAGATACACGCGATTGATCAACGGGCGATGTTCGTTCGGCACGGCGTTGGAGACATTGGATAACCCGACCGAGATGGCCGGCGACGGATCCCAGGCGACCGGCAGCGTGCGCACCGCATCGATCAGATGCGGGCAATACTGCTGGCAGCCCGACACCGTCAGCACCAACGGATCGATGATCAGGTCTTGCATCGGAAAATCGATCTCGACCATGCGCGGGATCAACGACTCAATCGCGATGTTGACGCGCTCATCGGACGCGATCGGGATGCCGCTCTTGCCCATCGTCAACGCAATCAACCGCGTGTTGTACTGCTTTGCCACCAGTGGCACTTTCTCCAATCGCTCCGGCTCGGCCGAAGTCGAATTGATGATCGGCTGGGCCTTGGTGATTTTCTTCAAGCCGGCCTCGATACCCGCCAAATTCGTCGTGTCGAAACTGAGCGGCACATCGACCACGGCCTGCACCGTCTCGACCATCCACGGGAAGACTTCGGTCCCGTCGGCCTTGCGTGGGCCGAGGTTGATGTCGAGCGCCTGCGCACCCGCTTCGACTTGCTTCACCGCCAGTTCCTGGAAGAACCTGGCATCGCGCGCTTTGAGCGCCTCTTTCACTTTGTCCGAAATGATATGGATGTTTTCGCCGATGATGTACATGTTAGCTCCTATTGCGTATTCCGTGGTGCGTAGTGCGTAACCGATCCAACGGAATACGCAATACGCATGACGGTTATGATTTATTCAATGCTTCAGCCACAGCCGGAAACTTGCTCAAATCTGTATGAGGCAGAAACAGCGCCGAAGTAAACGCTTCGTAGAACGTGTTGTCCGCCGAGAGTTCGATGTACGTCATGCGCGCGGCAATCTCAGCGATGCGCTGCCGCTCATGGCAATCGAGCAGCGCCCGATAAGCACCTTTGATCGACGTGTTGCCCAGGAACTGGAATCGCTCCCAGGGCAGATCGGGCAGCAGGCCGATTTGTACCGCCTTCTCGACGTTGATGTATTTGCCAAACGAGCCGCCAATCAAGAAACGCTCGACAGATTCAAGCGGCACACCCACTCGATCGGCCAGGACACTATAACCGGCATAAATTGCCGCTTTGGCGCGCAGCAAGTTATCGACATCGACGTGCGTCATGACAATATCTTTGCCCTGCCACGTTTCCTTCGCCCAGGCCACGACGTATTCAAGGCCGTGCCCGCCCGGTCGAACACGCGACCTCACCCCCGGCCCCTCTCCTGCCTCAGGCGAGGGGAGAGGCATTAAGTTGCCGCCCTTGTCGAGCACGCCCGTGATGAACATCTCGGACAGCAGCGAAATCAGGCCGCTGCCGCAAATACCGCGCGGCTTCGCGGCTGCGCCGCCGATCACGCGATAGGTTGGTTCGAGCGTGTCGCTGTTGATCCACACTTCTTCGATCGCGCCGCGCGTCGCCCGCATGCCATTGACCACGCCCGCACCTTCAAAGGCCGGGCCGGCCGAACAGGCACACGTCACCAGCCACTCCTTGGAACCCAGCACGATCTCGCCATTCGTGCCGACATCCATGAACAACGTCAACTGTTCGCTGTCTTCCATGCCCGACGAGAGCACGCCCGCCGTGATGTCCGCGCCGACGTAACTCGCCACACCCGGCAAACAATCGATCGTCGCTTCAGGATTAATCTTCAGGCCCAGATCGCTCGCCATCAACAACGGCACGTGATTAATCGCGGTGACAAACGGCGCGAGGCGAATGCTCGCTGCGGGGATGTTCAACAGCAGATGCATCATCGTGCTGTTGCCCGCAATCGTCGCCTTGAAGACATTGTCCGGATCGACTTTGGCTTTCTCACAGGCTGAGGCAATCAACGAATTGATCGTGTCCAGCACCAGCGACTGCATTTCAATATCGCTGCCGTTCTTACTCGCGTAGATGATGCGTGAGATGACATCTTCGCCACGAGCGATCTGACCGTTGTATTCAGCCGCTTGCTGCATGACCTTGCCGCTAAGCAGATCGACTAACCAACATGAAACCGTCGTCGTGCCGATGTCAACCGCGATGCCAAACAACGTTGTTTCCTTAGGACGCAAATCGATGAGTCTGATTGCTGACACCTGCACTGCATCCGCAGCGCGGTGCAAGTGTTGCTGATTGCTGACTATAGTCCCCGGAGCGAAGCGGAGCGGGATTGCTGATTCAAAAACAGCGGTAACTTTCCACTCGGCTTCGCGCAGGACCGAACCAATGCGACGCAGCAAAGGCAAGGACACACGTACTTCCTCGATACCTGCGTGTTGGCGCAGCGCCGTTGTGAGACGACTCCAGTCATCAGTTTGATCGTCGATACTGGGCGGCGTGAGCATCAGCGTCACCCGCTGGATTGTCTGCACCAGGCGCGGATCGTAACCTACCGGTACTGTGACTTCGGCAACCACGCGATCGGTCGTTAAACGCCGCTCGATCTTTTCCTGCAGCGGAACAGTCACACTGACATCGCCTTCAACCACCGATTGGCAAGCCAGCGTGTAACCACTCGCCACATCTTCCGCGGTGAGGCGCAGCGTACTGCGGCGGCGCACATCACCTTTGGCGACACGCACCGCACAACGCCCACAGCGTCCTTGCCCGCCGCACGGCTGCACGATCTCGACACCGGCTTGATGCGCGGCCTCGGTCAGCAGCGTACCCGTCGGCACCTGCACTGGGTGAGATGGCCGCTGCGCGTGAGTGCCGATCGTTTCATCTAAGTTGAAAGTAACGCTGTGTTCAGCCATAGAATAGCATGGTGCGTAGTGCATACTGCGTAACGGGAAAGTGTTCTTTACGCAATACGCAATACGCATTACGTGTATATTTCGTACAACACCTGCTCCTGCTCGACGTCCTGCTTGTCCGGCCAGCTGAGTTTGGCTTGATCGGCCAGCGCTTCACCCATTAAGATTTCGAGCACGCCCTGCCCCTGTTCACAATCCCAGGCGCACACGCGGTCAGGCGGGCAATCTTTGCAACGCTCCTGATCAACGGGGCGAATGGCCTTCTTCACGCGATCGGTCAACATATTGATCTCCTTCCGTTTGGAGATTGGAAGTTGGAGCAGTCTTCTAACATCCAATGTCCAACCTCCAATCTCCAACTACAACGCTCGTTTCATAAACGCGGGTAAATCCACAGCCTCACGCGGCCCAACCCGGATTTCCCAATCGGGTAGCTCCGCTTCGAGCTCGCCCGACAACACAGCGACGTGACCGGGCAGCACCACGCGCTTCTTGCTGATCTTATCGGCCACGTTAAAGGTCTTGACCGCCTTGGCAATGCGCTCTGCATCGAACTTGCCCGCCGCCCACGCCGTGAGCACGCTCATGCCTTCCGCATCGGTGACGAGCAGCCACGCCGGTAAGCCGCTGCTTTCCACTTCGTTCGCCACGCTGAAGTAGGTGATGCTGAAGTTGGTCGTAACCAGCACCGGCGATTCCGGCTTGGGATTATTGATCTCATATAGACCCGGCTGCACCTGAATCGGTTTCTGCGGATCGGTGTAGATGTTCTGGCGCAAGACCAGCAACGGATAGATTGTCTCAGGCTTGAACTCAGCCAGCACGACAAAACCTGCATACTTCGCGATGGCTTGCGTCGCCAGCATCGAATCACTCGCAGACACCAAAAGCGGATAACCCACTGCGCGGACATTCTTCTTCAACGCGAGACGGCGCAGCTGCGTGCTGACCGTCAGCAACTGGCTGAGATTCTTCGCCGCCGGATCGATCACCAGATCTTCAACGCCCTTGCCTTTGATCTTCTCAGTGAGATCGGCCAGCGCCTCGATCGAGTCCGCGTTGACGACCAGAGGCGCTTTGTTGGCTTTCGCCATACCAGCCATCGCTTCCCAGTTGGTCGCATCTGCGCCATCGATCAACGGCGCTTCGCTGCCCAACGCCGCCAGGCCCGCAGCGATGACTTTCGGATCACGGCTGATCAATATCAACGGGCGCTTGCTGATCTCACGCACGGCCTTGATGGCCGCCACAAACCGATCGGCCTCACCCGTGGCTTCCACGGCGAAGCCATCGATCGTCAAATCCATGCCAACGTACGCCACTGCG